>CAZBEP010000040.1:0-9830 GCA_964490925.1 uncultured Eggerthellaceae bacterium
TTCTACGCCACGCCCCAGAGGTACGTGCTGGGGCTCACCGACGAGCAGTACGACGCGATGGTAGACTCCAAGTGGAAGACCATCATCGGGTCGATGTTCTTGGCGACCAAAGACATCGACGGGGACACGGTCTCCGTCGGGCAGTTCTCGTCCAACTCCCCGCAGCCCTACATCGAGGCCATCCAGGCCTACGCGAAGCTCTTTTCCGGGGCGACGGGCGTGCCGCTCGACTCTCTGGGCATCGTGCAGGACAACCCCTCATCGGCCGAGGCCATGGAGTCCCAGCGCGAGGACATATGCATCGCGGCGGAGGAGTGCATCGAGGCCAACCGCGATTCGATGCGCGCCGTGGCGCTCATGGCGATGGCCGTCGAGAACAACACGACCCTGGACGGCCTCACCGACGAGCAGCTGACCGTCATGCCGCGCTTCGCCAACCCCCGCACGCCCTCCCTCGCGTCCACCGCGGACGCGATGACCAAGGTGGCGAGCTCGCTCGAGGGCTTCTCCCAGACGCGGGAGTTCCTGACCGGCATGGGCTTCGAGACCGCCGAGGTCGAGAGCATCCGCGCCCAGATAAGGCGCATCCAGGCGGCGAGCCTCGTGTCCGCCGTGCGCGCCGGGCAGGTAAGCGAGGAGCCGTCCGAATGACCGTCTCGCGCGACCGCCTCGACCGCTACAGCAGGGAGCTCAACGCCCTCGCCGACGAGGCCGAGCGCGTCGCTACGGCGGCCTACGGCGCCATGAGGGCGGCAGACCCGGACGCGCCGGTCGCCGACGTGCGCGAGGGGATCAAGGCCATCGTCGAGGCCGTCGCCGCGTCTTACGGGCTGGCGGCGGGCGAGCTCGCCTGCGAGCTGTACGACGAGCTGGCGGAGGCGGCGGGCGCGCGAGTCCCCCAGGCCGACCTGGGCGACGTAGACGACGAGACGGTCGAGGCCATAGACGCACGCGCGCGCTACATCGTCGGCGCGCTCGTCGCGGACAGGGAGGGCTCATGACGCAGGACGAGACCCCCGACGAGAGGGTCGGCCGGCTCACGGGGTCGCTCGCCGCAGACCAGGTGAAGCGCGCGGCCAACCGGACGATGCGCCAGAACTGCGAGCGCGACGGCGTGAAGTACGCCCGCGTGCCGACGGGGGCCGAGACGTGCGGGTTCTGCATCATGCTCGCAAGCCGAGGCTTCGTGTACAGCACGGCCCAGGCCGCCGGAGAGCTCGACCACTACCACCGGTCGTGCGACTGCAAGATCGTGGCCGGGTTCGACGGCGAGACCGAGATCGAGGGGTACGACCCGGACGAGCTTTACGACATATACGTCGAAGCGAGGACGCGCCTCGGCCTTAGCGACCCTTCCACGAGCCGTCTTTCGCGTGAAATCGGCAGAGTGGCCGCAGAGCGCAAGGGGAAGGTCGGCTCCGGTGCTTCGTTTCCGTCGATTCGGGGCAAGCACAGCATCGAAGCGGACCTGCGGGCGACGAACCCGCACTATGGCGAGGGCCTTGAATGGGAGGCGAACTGCCAGAGGTGCGTCGGGGCGTACGAGATGCGCAGGCGCGGCTACGACGTGACCGCGAAGCCCCGACCTATGGTCGGCGGCAAGATAGACTGCTCTGACGAGCTTGCGAACCGGCTAAGCCGGAACGGCTGGCCGCATATGTTCGAGAACGCCGAGCTGGAGTCGGTTTCCGGGACTACCGGGAGCGCCATCATGAACCGCATAGCTCAGCGGATGAGCGAATACGGGGATGGATCGAGGGCCATAATCAGGGTACAATGGAAGCGCCAGTACGGAGGAAGCGGCCACGTGTTCATAGCCGAGCAGGTGAGCGGCGAAACCAGGTTCGTTGACCCGCAGGCAAATTCGCGCGACTGCACAGACTACTTCTCGAAAATCGCAAAAGGACAGACCGAGATGGTCAGAATCGACGACAAGGCAACGACAGACCTCATCTATAAGGCGGTGGAGTATGCCAGTTGATCTGAGCACAGCGAGGGAGGCCGCCGAGGGCATCCTGGCGGCTCCTCCCATCTACGGGATCGTCGATTTTGCCGAAGCAGAGGACTTCTGGGCTTTCTTCGGCGGCTATACGGACGGAACCGCAAGAGACGAGAACCCGGATATCGTGGTCGTCATGAAACGGAACGGCGAGGTCGTCCGACCGCAGATTCCCAGCGATGAGGGGTTCGCCCTTCTGTCGCAGCTACCTGACGACGAGAATTAGACCGAGAGGCGCTGCTCTTTCCCGGTTCCCAACCGAGGGGCGCGCGAATCCCGCCGCCCCGACCATCATTCTCGGAATCAAGCCCCGCACGGGGCTTTTTTCATATAGGGCCGCCTTCGGGCGGCTTTTTTTGCGCCCCGCACGGGGCCGACGACCAAGCCCGCACGGGCGGAAAGGGGGCCGCGCATGGCCGAGGACATGCAGGCGACAGAAGAGGGCACGAGCCAAGAGCCGCACGGCGACGAGGGCGTGACCCGCGAAGAGTACGACAAGCTGCTCGCAGAGTCCCGAAGATGGGAGAAGCGGGCAAAGGACAACGCCGCGAAGGCCAAGGAGTACGACGCCTTGCAGCAGCAATCCATGACCGACGCGGAGCGGGCCGAGGCTGCGGTTAAGCGCGCCGAGGAAGCCGAGGCGAAGGTCGCCGAGTTCGAGCGGCAGGCGGAGCGCGCAGCTCTTGTGGCCGAGGTGGCGGGCGCTGCCGACGTGGACGCCGAGATACTCGCGCGCCTTACAGGGGACACGCGCGAGGAGATCGAGGCGAACGCGACCTGGCTTGCGGACAAGCTCTCGGAGCGGTCGCTCTACCCGAGCGTCACCGACAAAGGCCAGCAGAAGACCCCCGGAATCACAGAAAAGGACATCAGCGCGATCAAGAACCCGCGCGAGCGCGTGGCCGCACGCGCGCAGATGATCGCGCAGACCAAACGTTAGGAGAAAACAATGGCAATCGACACAACCGCGCTTGACGGCACCGTCGGAACCGATGATGTGGTGGCCGCGCTCGACCTCGAGATGGTCGAGAACTTCAAAGGCGACCTGACCAAGCTGACCGACATCCTGGGCATCTTCAGCCCCGACGTTGTGGCGGCAGGCACGACCATGTACACCTACACCGTGAGCGGCTCGCTTGCCTCCACGGCCGTGGCGGAGGGCGCAGAGGTGCCGCTGTCCGAGTACAAGGTCGAGAAGAACCCCATCGACAGCATCGAGGTAAAGCCCTACCGCAAGCTCACGACCGCCCAAGCCATTCTCAAGAGCGGCTTCACCAACGCGGTGCTCAAGACCGACGAGAAGATGATCTCGCACGTGCGCGACGGCATCCTCTCCGACTTCTTCACCTTCCTCGCCACCGGCACCGGCACGGCATCCGGCACGGGGCTTCAGGGCGCACTCGCCCAGGCCGACGCGACGCTGCAAAGCGCGCTCGAGGACAACGGGGACGCGGCGGATCGCGTCATCCACTTCGTCAACCCCTTCGACATCGCGAACTATCTCGCCAACGCGCAGGTGACGCTTCAGACCGTGTTCGGCATGCAGTACCTGCAGAGCTTCCTCGGCGTGAACGACGTGTTCGTGACCAACCGAGTCGCCCAGGGCACGGTCTACGTGACCCCGGTGGACAACATCCACCTCTACGGCGTCGACTTCGGCTCGCTCGGCGAGGCCGGGCTCGCCTACACGTCCCAGGACGGCAGCCTCATCGGCGTGCACCACACCGCGAACTATGCGCGCACGTCGGCGGAGACCTACGTGCTCACCGGCGCTCTCATGATCGCGGAAGTCCTCAACTACATCGTCGCGGCCACGATCTCGGCGGGGGAATAGCCGGGAGCGGGGGTGAGCCCGGGGCGGTTGGCCTCGGCGCCGACCCCGGCCCCGCTCCGACCATGAGCAACACGGTCGCAGAGATCGAGGCGTACGCCGACGCGCTCGGGATAGACCTGTCGGGCGCGTCCAACAAGGCGCAGCGGCTCGCCGCCATAGACGCGGCGTTAGGAGGCAGCGATGGCGATACTCAGGTTTAAGCACACGGACACCAAACCCGCCGACGGCCAGGCGGTGCAGCTCGTCAACATCGACGGGCTTTCCACCGAGTCCGGCGGCTCTGGCATCACGGACGCGCGGGCGGACACGCTCGAGGCCGGGGAGAGCGCCACGGCGGGGATCTCCGGCACGACGCTCGTCCTCGGCATCCCCAAGGGGGCGACGGGCGACACCGGCCCCGCAGGCTCCACGGGCGCGACCGGGGCCACCGGCCCCACGGGCGACACCGGGGCTACAGGCGATACCGGAGCGACCGGCGACACGGGCCCTACCGGCGAGACCGGCTCCACAGGCCCCACCGGCCCGACCGGCCCGACCGGCAGCGACGGAGCGACGGGAGCCACCGGCCCCACGGGGCCGACGGGCCCCACGGGCGTGGGCGTGGCGTCGATCTCGCTGACGGTCGTCGACGGCGCTGTCACCGCCGGGACGTGGACGGACACCGACAGCGTCTCGCACGCCATCGAGGTCAGCTAGCCATGAAGGCGTTCGCGAGCTACTGCGACTACATGGCGCGCTACGGGGAGGCCGACGACCCGGCCGCAGTCAAGACGCTGCTCGCCGACGCGGCCGCCTACATCGTGTCGCGGCCAGGCTTCCGGCTCCGCCCGAGCGACGAGGTGCAGGCCGCGAACCTGGTGCGCGTCTCGTGCTCGATCGTCAACCGCATGGTCGGGCGCGAGGGCTTCGCGGGCATCGAGAGCTACACGCAAGGGGCGGGCGACTACAGCGTCACCTTGTCCCCGTACAACCCGGCGGGGGACATGTACCTGACCGGCGAGGAGAAGCTGGCGCTCGGCATCGGGCGCGGGAAGGTCGGGCAGACCTGGCCCGCGCCGCGCCGCATGGCCGTTCGCGGCGATGGGGACGATGGGGGCGATGATGGCGAGGAAGGCGAGGCCGATGAGGGCGGTCCCTAGCGCGCAGCTCATCGCGGGGTGCCCCGTCGAGGTCTCGCGGCCCGTGCGGACTGGGGCGGACCGCTACGGCGCGCCTGTGGTCGAGATGAGGGCGGAGACGGTCGAGAACGTGCTCCCGCAGCCGGAGGGGACGAAAGACCTCGGCGAGGGAAGGCCGCAGGGCTCGTCCTCGTCGATGGCGTTCCACTTCCCGAAAGGGTACGGGCAGAGCCTCAAAGGCTGCGTGATCTCCTACGGCGGCAAGAGGTACCGCGTGGTCGGGGACCCGCAGCCGTGGCTCGAGGACAACGTGCCGGGGCCGTGGAGCATGAGGGCGGAGGCGGAGGCGGTCGATGGGTAGATACGTCAAAAGTCTGAAGTACATCGACAAGGGCGGCCGCGCGATCCTCAAGTCGTCCGGGGTCAGGTCTCTGATCTCCCGGCAGGGCGAGAAGGCGGCCTCGAGGTGCAACAGGCTCTGCTCTGCGGAGATGAAGGCCAAGGGCGCGCGCTACGACTGCGAGATCGTGGAGCTGACCTACGTCGTGGCGGCGAGAGTCCACGTCTCGGGCGAGGGGGAAGGAAGGTTCGCCCTGATCGACAACTTCCGCAACAACACGCTCAAGAAGGGGTGCGGCGTCTGATGTTCGACATAGAGCGGGCCCTGATCGAGTGGCTCCCCGAGAAGGTCGGCTGCGAATGCCTGGCCGAGGCTCCCGACCCGAGGCCCGACCGCTTCGTCACCGTCGAGCGCACGGGCGGCGAGGCGTCTCTCGGGGTGGACCGCCCGAAGCTCGCCGTGCAGGCGTGGGGCGCGGGCCCGGAGGACGCGAGCGCGCTCGCCCTCGCGGTGAGGGACGCGCTCGTGCTCGACTTCTGGGAGCTTCCCGAGGTGTGCCGGTGCGCCGTCTCCTCGGTCTACCGCTTCCCGGACCCCGACAGCGGGCAGGCGCGCTACCAGCTGGACGTCGAGGCGGTGACGAGGCCCTAAGGCAGGACGCAGAGCCAGGCGGCTCTTTTTTTCGAAAGGATGAGACATGGCAGACGCAGTAAAGGACGCGGGCAACGTCGGGGTCGCCAAGGGCAACGCCGGCAACGCGGGAGGCTACGCGTGGGTGGCGCCCTGCGGGACGACCCTGCCGACCGACGGCAAGGCGGCGATCCCCTCGGGCTTCGAGTCGCTCGGCTACGTCAGCGAGGACGGCCTGACCAACTCCACGGAAACCGACTCCGAGGATTACAAGGACTGGGGAGGCGACGTTATCCAAAGCGCCCTTACGTCCTACTCGGAGACCTACCAGGCGACCTTCCTGGAGAGCCGAGAGAGCGTGCTTAAGGCGATATACGGCGATGCGAACGTTACCTCCGACGGGGCGGGCTCCATCACGGTGATCCATAACAGCTCTTTTGCGGAGGAGCGCAGCTACGTCTTCGAATCCCTCATCACGACCACGCTCATCAAGCGCACGGTCATCCCGCGCGGCGTGATCAACGAGCGCGACGACGTGTCCGAGAACACCGAGGACCTGCTCGCCTACACGCCGACGATCAAGGCGCTCCCCGACGCGAGCGGCAACACGTCCTACGTGTACTACTACGACTCCGCCGCTTCCGAGTAGGTGGGCGCATGGAAATCGGAGACATGACCCCGCAGGAGCTTCGCGACCTCGCCGCCCGCAAAGAGGCGGCGGAGCTTCACCGAAGCCACCTGCCGGAGGCCGACCGCGCCGGCCGCCGGGAGCCGAGGAAGAGGAACCCGTGGGACCGCGAGGTCGAGATCGACGGGACGACCTACGTCGTAGACATGCGGCGATTCAAGAGCCGGGAGTTCATGCGCCGCGGGCTCGCCCTCTCCGAGGAGTCGCCCGTGGCCGACAAGGTCGGCCTCCTCGACTGGCTCTTCGAGCCCATCGAGGACCAGATCCTCGCCGAGGTCGAGAGGGAGGTCGGCTACGAGGACTTCGACCGCTACTACGAGATCTGCAACGCGCTCTTCGAGGCCGTCCAGGCAAAAAACTGATCCGGCTCGCCCCGATCCTCTCGGAGCATCCGGGCGAGCTGGAAGCCGACTTTCAGCAGTATTACGGGCTTTCGCTCGAAGGGCTTCTCGACCGCTGCGAGTTCAGGCGCGCGCGGACGCTCGCGGAGCACCTGCCGCGCGAGTCCCGGACCATGCGCGCCCTGGAGCCCGCGCTCTCGTGGGGCGGCGCCGAATGGCTGCTCGCCTACATCGCCGACAACCTGGCCAACCTGCGCTACGAGAGCGCCGCCCGAGCCGGCTCCAAGCGCGCGAGGAAGCCCAAACCGTACCCGCGCCCGAAGGCGCCTAGGAAGCGGGCGAGGCCCGACGAGCGCACCGTCCACGGCATGAGCAGGCAGGCCGTGGGCGCGATCCTTTCGAAGCCGAGGGGGTGAGAGCATGGCGGACGTGGCGAAGGGGTCGGTGCTGCTGTCCCCCAAGTTCGACAACCTCGTCGACTCTCTCGAGTCGCAGCTCGAAAAGGCGCTCGGGAAGTTCGACGCTTCGAGCGCCGGGTCGAGCGTGGGCTCGGGCTTCACGACCGGCTTCGCGGCGAAGATGGGCGCGGTCGCGGGCCTGGTGTCGAGCGTCGTGAGCGCGGCCGTGGACGTGGTCTCGGACTCGCTCAGCGCGGCCGTCTCCCGCGTCGACACGCTCAACAACTATCCCGTCGTGATGCAGGCGCTGGGCTACTCCGCCGAAGAGGCGGCGGCGTCCATCGACTCGCTGGTCGAGGGCGTCGACGGGCTGCCCACGACGCTCGACTCCATCGTGACCGTCACGCAGAGCCTCGCGCCCATGTGCGACAGCCTCGAAGAGGCGTCCGACCTGGCCGTCGCGCTCAACGACGCGATGCTTGCCGGCGGGCAGGGGACCGAGGCCGCGAACAGCGCCATCACGCAGTTCACCCAGATGCTCGCCGTCGGCAAGGTCGACATGGCGGGGTGGAACTCGGTCGTCTCCGCCGCGCCGGGCCAGATGGACCAGCTCGCCAAGTCGATGCTCGGGGCCGAGGCCAACTCCACCACGCTCTACGACGCCCTCTCGGACGGGATCGTGACGATGGACGAGCTGACGGACGCGATCATCGACCTGGACCAGAACGGCGGCGACGGCTTCGCGTCCTTCGCCGAGCAGGCGGAGGCGGCGACGGGCGGCATCGAGACGTCGATGAGCATCATGCAGACGGCGGTCGTCAACAACCTCTCGAAGGTCCTGGACGTGCTCGCCGACACCGGCGCCTTCTCGGCGTTCGCGAGCGGCTTCAAGTCCGCCCTCGGGTCTGTCGGGGACGCGGCGGCGGAGGCCGTCGGCGGCGCGGTGTCGAGCCTCCAGGAGATGAGGCCGTCCCTGGAGGAGACTTTCGCCCCTCTCTCCGACACGCTCGGCGGCGTCATGGACGACCTCGCGCCGCTCGCCGACGCGCTCGGCGGGCGGCTGCTCGAGGCCGTCGAGACCCTTGCCCCGAACGTCGCGGACATCGCCGAGGCGTTCGCCGTCTGGGGCGGCAAGATAGCCGAGATCGCGATGGGGGCGGCCTCGATCCTGATCCCGATACTGGAAGACGTCGTCGACTTCGTCGCGAACACGCTCCTGCCGATCGTCTCGCCCGCGATAGAGTCGATCCTCGAGACCGCGCAGGAGGCCTTGCCGCAGATACAGGCGATATGGGACGCGGTGTGGCCGGAGATCCAGGCGGTGGCCGAGGACGTATTCGGGGCCGTCTCCGCAGTCGTCGAGACCGCGATGGGGGTCATCAAGGGCATCATCGAGGTCGTCACCGGCATCATAGAGGGCGACTGGTCGAAGGCGTGGGAGGGCGTCCAGCAGATCGCCTCGACGGTCTGGGAGGGCATCCAGGACGTCGTCGGGATCGCCATAGAGGCCGTCTCGGGCCTCGTCGGCTCCGTCCTCGAGACGATCCAGGGGCTGTGGGACAGCGCGTGGTCGGCGATCTCGGAGTTCCTGTCCTCCGTCTGGGACGCGATAGTCACGACGGTCTCCGATGCCATCGACGGCGTGATAGGGTTCTTCGCGAACCTGCCCCAGAGCGTCCTGGGCGCGCTCGGCGACTTCGCGAACGCGGTCGGCGAGTTCTTCGCCGACCTCCCGTACACCATCGGCTACTTCCTCGGCGTTGCGGCGGCGAACGTCGTCCTCTGGGCCGTCGAGATGGCCGCCAACGCCCGGCAGGCGGCGAGCGACTTCGTAGACGGCGTGATCTTTTTCTTCACGGAACTGCCGGGCAAGGTCTGGGACTGGCTCAACGAGACGATATACAACGTCGGGCTGTGGGCTGCCGAAATGATCATCAGCGCCCAACAGGCGAGCAGCGAATTCCTGCAGAGCGTGATCGACTTCTTCATGCAGCTTCCCGGAAAAGTCTGGGACTGGCTCAACGAGACGATAGGCAAGGCGGCCGAGTTCGTCACGTCTTTTCCGCAGAAGGCGCTCGAGGCGGGGAGGCAGTTCTTTGACACGCTGGTCGAGGAGATAGGCAAGCTCCCCGAGCGGGTGTTCTCCATCGGGCAGGACATCGTGAGCGGCGTCTGGAACGGCATCAAGTCCATGTGGAGCACCTTCGTCTCGAACGTGACGGGCTTCTTCTCGGGGATCGTCGACGGAGTGAAGGACACGCTCGGCATAGCGTCGCCGTCGAAGGTGTTCTCCGAGATCGGCGGCTACATGATGCAGGGGCTTGCGCAGGGGGTCGCGCAGGGCATGAGCGACGCGGTCCGTGCGGCCGAGGCGGCCGTGGCGGAGGTCGCGGGCGCCGTGCAGTCGACATTGCTCGTCGACGGCCTGCAGGCGGCCGTCGCCCCGGCCGCCTCCGCGAACGCGGCGGCGGAGCCGGCCGCG
>CAZBEP010000041.1:0-9773 GCA_964490925.1 uncultured Eggerthellaceae bacterium
CCGACCACAGCCGCGCGGTGACCTTCATGATCGCCGACGGCATCCTGCCGTCCAACGAAGGCCGCGGCTACGTGCTCCGGCGCCTCTTGCGCCGCGCCATCATGAAGGCGCACCTCGTCGGCATCGAAGGGCACTTCCTCAACGACTACGTCGATGAGATCGTTCGCCTCATGGGCGACGTCTACCCCGAGGTCGTGGAGAACCGCGAGCTCGAGCGTCGCCTCATCCTCGCGGAAGAGGAGCGCTTCGGCGCGACGCTGCGCCAAGGGCGGGCGTTCCTCGACGACGCGCTCGGCCGCCTCGAGGGCGCGGTGCTGCCCGGCGAGGAGGCGTTCGCGCTGCACGACACGTACGGCTTCCCCGTCGAGATCACGGCCGAGATCTGCGCGGAGCGCGGCGTGACGGTCGATGCGGAGGGCTTCGAGCGCTGCATGGCGAAGCAGCGCGAGCGGGCGCGCGCGGCGGGCGCGAAGGAGGCCGAGGCCGCGTGGGCGGCCTACGGCGGCATCTATGCGAGCCTGCTCAAGGAGGTCGGCTCCACGGAGTTCGTCGGCTACGGCGAGCTGTCCCGCGAATCGACGGTGCTCGCGCTCGTGCGCGACGGCGTGCGCGTCGATGAGCTTGCCGCCGGCGAGGAAGGCGAGGCCGTGCTCGCGGCGACGCCCTTCTACGCCGAGATGGGGGGCGAGGTCGGCGACGCCGGAACGATCACGGCCGCATCCGGCGCGGTGGCGGACGTGTTCGACGCGCAGGCGCCCGAAAAGGGCCTCGTGTGCCACTGCGTGCGGGTGCGCGAGGGGTCGCTGCGCGAAGGGGACGTCGTGACGGCCGCCGTCGACGCGCGCCGCCGCGCGGCCATCGAGCGCAACCATACGGCGACGCACATCCTCCACGCCGCGCTGCGCGAGGTGCTCGGCGACCACGTGAAGCAGGCGGGCTCCTATGTCGGGCCCGACCGGCTGCGCTTCGACTTCACGCACTTCGAGGCGATGACGTCCGAGCAGATCGCCGAGGTCGAGCGCGTGGCGAACGAACGCGTCATGGAGGCCGTGCCGACGAACGTCTACGAGACCTCGCTTGACGAGGCCCGCGCCGCAGGCGTTGTGGCGCTGTTCGGCGAGAAGTACGGCGAGACGGTGCGCGTCGTGGAGGCGGGCGACTTCTCGCGGGAGCTGTGCGGCGGCTGCCATGTGCGCAACACCGCCGAGATCGGCTTCGTCAAGATCACGGGCGAGTCGAGCGTCGGCGCGAACCTGCGCCGCATCGAGGCCGTGACGAGCTTCGGCGCGCTCGACTACGTGAGCCGCGTCGAGGCGGAGCTTAAAGCCGCGGCCGTTGCGCTCAAGGTCGCTCCGTTCGACGTGAGCGAGCGCACGGCATCGCTGCTCGCGCAACTCAAAAAGGCTCAGATCCAGATGAAGCGCGGCGCGCAGACGGCTTCTGACGACGGCGTGGCCGAGCTTCTGAGCGCCGCCGTCGATGCGAAGGCGGGCTACCCCGTCGTCGTCGCGCGCACGCAGGTGTGCGACGCGGGTGCGATGCGGGCGCTCTGGGACGTCCTGCGCGCCCGCCTGCCGAAGCCGGGCGCGGCGGTGCTTGCGGGCGAAAAGGACGGGCGCCCGATCCTGCTCGCGGCCGGCACCGACGAGGCGGTCGCCGCCGGGTTCGACGCGGGGGCGGTCATCAAGGCGATCTCGGGGCACGTCCGGGGCGGCGGCGGTGGCAAGCCGACGATGGCGCAGGCCGGCGGCAAGGACGCCGCCGGCGTCGATGCCGCGCTCGAAGAGGCGCGGAGCATGCTGTTGTCCTAGGGAAACGCGAACGAAGGCTCGGATGATCGCGGTGAGGCGCTGACCTGCGTCGATGAGGCTGAGGACGCAGGCGATGAGGCACGGGGCGCAGGCACCCGGCACGGGGCGGAGGCGGTCGGAATGAATCGATCGGCGTTTCCTTAAGGAAGGGGGGGTATGCGCGTCATGGCGCTTGACATAGGGCAGACGCGCGTCGGTGTCGCGGTGAGCGATCCGGCGATGCGCGTGGCGACCCCGATCGCCGTGCTGCCGGCGCGCGAGGTTGCCGCGCATGCCGCGCCGTTTCGCCGCCTGCTCGAGGACTGGGAGCCGGGGCTTATCGTCTGCGGCCTGCCGACCTCGCTGTCCGGCGAGGAGGGCTCCCAGGCCGCGCGCGTGCGGTCGATCTCCGGTCAGGTCGCGCGCGCGTGCGGCCTGCCGCTCGAGTTCGCCGACGAGCGTTTGAGTTCGGTCGAGGCGAAGCGTAGTTTGCGTGAAAAGGGACTGTCGGAACGGGAGATGCGCGGCAAGGTCGATATGATAGCGGCGTGTCTGTTCCTCCAGGCATGGTTGGACGCGCGCCGCCTGGGTGAAGAAGAGCGAGGCTAGCACCGATGTCACCACGCAGGCAGATCACGTACTCCCGGCGTCCGAACCGTGCAGCCCGCGCCGCCCATGCGCGCGGATACAAGCAGTTTCGCACGTACGACACGAGCCATATCCTCCCGAGGCGGAGCAAAGTCCCAGGCATCGTCGCGGCTCTCGTGGCGAGCGTCATCATCGCCGTCGTGCTCGTCGCGTTCTTCGCGATTCGCGGTTGCTCGGCCGTGGAGCTTCTGTCTGAGGGAGAGGCGGCGGAGATCACGTTCGAGGAGGGCTCGAGCGCCCAGGCGTTCGGCGAGGCGCTCGCGGAGGCGCGCCTGATTGCGAGCGCGGACGAGTTCGTGAGCCGGGCAAACGAGCTCGGTGTGACAGGGAGCCTGCAGCCGGGCACGTACGTGTTTACGGGCGGCATGTCGGTCGACGACATCATCGCGCAGATCCAGGCCGGCCCGGGCATCACGGGTGTGGCGCTCACGATCCCCGAAGGGTTCACGCTCGCCCAGACGGCCGCCCGCGTCGAAGAGGTCACGGAAGGACGCGTGACGGCCGACGCGTTCGCGCAGACGGCCTCCAATGCGGCCGTCTACGCGGCGGACTACGCGTTTCTTGCCGAGGCGGGGGAGGTCTCGCTCGAAGGCTTCCTCTTTCCAAAGACCTACGGCGTTTCCGACGACGCGACTGCCGATTCCATCATCCGCATGATGCTCGATCAGTACGCGACCGAGACGGCGGGCCTCGATTACGCGTATCCGGCGGGCGCGGGGCTGTCGAATTACGAGGCGCTCATCCTCGCGTCGATCGTCGAGAAGGAGGCGACCGATTCCACCCGCGCGACGGTCGCGTCGGTGTTCTACAACCGCCTCGCGAACGGCATGCGCCTGCAGTCAGACGCGACGACGGCCTACGTCGTCGGCGGCGACCCGACGGCCGACGACATCGCCAACGACACCTCCGGCTACAGCACGTACCAAAACGACGGGCTGCCCATAGGCCCCATCTGCTCACCGAGCCTCGCGAGCCTCGAGGCCGTCTGCGCTCCCGAAGAGACGAGCTACTTCTACTTCTATTTCGAGGCGGACGAGACCGGCGAGCTCCAGTACTACTTCAGCGAGACGAACGACGAGCACAACGCGGCCATTTTCGGCTAATGCGCGGCGAGACGAGGTGTACCTGCCGTGGCGCTGTTCCGCCCCGACCGCTACTTCGCGCGCCTGACGCGCATCGACATCGACCGCGACCTGATCGGCGCGGGATTCGAGAACGCCCTGCTCGACATCGACAACACGATCCTCTCGCGCGCCACGGGCACCGTCCCGCGCGACGTGGGCGTATGGCTTGCCCGCGCGCGCGACGCGGGGGTGACGTTCTGCCTCGTGTCGAACAACTGGCACGCGAACGTGCACGAGCTGGCCGGCGCGCTCGACCTGCCCATCGTGGCGAAGGCGATGAAGCCGTTCCCCGCGGCGTTTATGCGCGGGAGATCGCTCATCGGGGCGAGGCGGGAGAACACGGTCATGATCGGAGACCAGCTCATGACCGACGTCGTCGGCGCGCACCTTGCAGGCATGCAGGCGTACCTGCTCGCGCCGCTCGTTGAGCAGGATCTGCCGCACACGCTGCTGCTGCGGAACCTCGAGCGCGCCCTCATGAGGGGCGCCGCTCCCGAGGACGCCGCTCCCGAGGGCGCGGCGGCTGCGGCGGGCGGAGGCTCCGAGGCGGCGGGCGATCTGCGCGCGGGCGCGGTAGGGGAGGCGAAGGGGGCGCACCGTGGCTGAGGGAGCGCAGGAGCTGTCCTGTCAGGACGCCCAGGAGGGGGCGCGCCTGTACCTGGTCGGGCATCCGGTCGGGCACTCGAGGTCGCCCGCGATGTACAATGCGGCCTACGCGCGCATGGGGCTTCCCTGGCGCTACGACCTCGCGGACTTCGCGCGCAAAGAGGACGCGCGGGCGTTTCTCGACGCGCGGGCGTTTCTAAGCGTCAACGTGACGACGCCCTACAAGCCGCTCGCGTACGCCGCCGCGACGGCGAAGGCCGCCTCGGCAAAGCTCGCGCGTGGTGCGAACCTGCTCGTCGTCAAGGGCGACGCGCTCCTCGCGTTCAACGTCGACGGCGAGGGCTGCGTCGAAAGCCTGCGGCGGCGGGGGTTCTCGTTTCCGGGGACGCGCGTCGTCGTATGCGGCACCGGCCCGACGTCGCTTGCGATCCTGCACGCCTGCGCGCTCGCCGGCGCCGACGACCTCGTGCTCCTCGGGCGCGACAAAGGCCGCGCCCGCGCCGCGCTCGAGCGCTACGTGGAGACGTTCGGCGAGCTCGCGTTCCTGGCGGTCGACGTGTCCGTCTCTTCCGGCGGCGCCGACGGCGGCTCGGGCGGCGGGCGGCGGACGTTTCGCGCGGCCTACGAGGAGCCGAGCTTCCGATTCGGCTGCTACGAGGGTGCGCGTACGGCGATTGCCGAGGCGGACCTCATCGTCAACGCGACGCCGCTCGGCATGCGCGCGGGCGACTCGGCGCCGTTCGACACGGGGCTGCTGCGGGCGGGGCAGACGGTATTCGACGCCGTGTACGGCCACGGCGAGACGCCGCTTCTCGCTGCGGCGCGCGCGGCCGGGGTGACCGCGTACGACGGGTCGGGCATGCTCGTGGCTCAGGCGGTCGCGACGGCGCGCGTCGTGACCGACCTCGCCGGCGCCTCTTGCCCGCTTTCGGCCGACGAGCTTTTCGACGTCATGGGTGCGGCGTTTGCGGAGGGCTGATGCCCGCAGCAGCCCGACCGCCGCGCCTGCGAGGCGCGGACGGCGTTTGCGGGGGCGATCCTCTCCGCAGCAGGCGCATTGCGGCCTTGTGCGGCATCGGGGAGCCGGCCCGCGCGTGTGCGGCCACGGCGGGGCGGAGGCCGTCGCGCCTTCGGAGCGGAGGGAAGGGACATGGCAACCGCAGTCGATTTGTTCGCCGGATGCGGCGGCCTGTCGAAGGGCTTCGAGGAGGCCGGGTTCGATATCCTTGCGGCGTTCGAGAACTGGGACGTCGCAGCCGATTGCTACGAGTCGAACTTCTCCCATCCGGTGCACAGGACCGACCTTGCCGACGTCGGCGAGGCCGTGTCGATCATTCGCCGGTACGACCCCGACGTTATCATCGGGGGCCCTCCCTGTCAGGACTTTTCCCATGCGGGGAAGCGGGTCGAGGCGGCCCGCGCAAGCCTGACCGACTCATACGCGGACATCGTTTCGGCAATCAGGCCGAGCTACTTCGTAATGGAAAACGTAGATCGCGCGCAGGGCAGCAGCGCGTATGCCTCAGCGCGGGCGACGTTGGAGCGCGCCGGTTACGGTCTCACGGAGACGGTGCTGCTTGCGAGCAGGTGCGGCGTTCCTCAGAGAAGGAGGCGGTTCTTCTGCATAGGCGTTCTCGGGGGTGAAGGCGGAGAGCTGGAAGGCTACCTTGCCGACCGTCTGTCTGCGAAAGAGACGACCGTGCGCGACTATTTCGGCGATATGCTCGACGTGGAGTACTACTACCGGCATCCCCGAAACTACAATCGCCGGGCCATTTTCTCGATAGACGAGCCCGCGCCGACTATGCGAGGGGTGAACCGCCCCGTTCCCCGTGGCTATCGAGGGCATCCTCGCGACGCGTGTCCCGTCTCGCCCGACGTCAGGGCGCTTACGACGTTGGAACGGGCGCTTATCCAGACCTTCCCGGCCGATTATGTGTGGACGGGAAGCAAGACCGATCAAGAGCAGATGGTGGGAAACGCCGTCCCCGTCAAGCTCGCGCGCTATGTGGCGAACGCCGTAGCGCACCATATCGCCACGCGCTCCGACCTGCGCGGTTCCGTGCATCTGCGCGGCTGCTCGGATCGCCCAGAGCCTTCCGTCTGCCGGACGTCCGCCAAAGGAACGGGCGAATGGATTGGCCGCCGCTTTTCATATCCGCTGGTGTAGACTTACGGACGGATTCGGAACATCGTCATGGACGGGGAACGCGATGCGCTACTACACAGCAGGGGAGAGCCACGGGCCGGCGGAGACCGCGATCGTGACCGGCGTTCCCGCCGGGCTTGAGATTTCCCTCGACCACATCAACGCCGATCTCGCGCGCCGCCAGTCAGGTTACGGCCGCGGCGGGCGCCAGACTATCGAGCGCGACGTCGCCGAGGTGACGGCCGGCATCCGGTTCGGCAAGACGCTCGGATCCCCGGTGGCGCTCACGGTGCGCAACCGCGACTGGGAGAACTGGACGGAGCGCATGGCTCCCTTCGGCGAGCGCCCCGACGGCCTCGCGCGCGAGGTGACGCCGCGCCCCGGCCACGCCGACCTCGTCGGCGCGCTCAAGACGAACACCGACGACTGCCGCGATGTGCTCGAGCGCGCGAGCGCCCGCGAGACGGCGGCGCGCGTCGCGGCGGCGGGCATCGCGCGCGAGCTTTTGGCCGACCTCGGCGTCGAGGTATATTCGTACGTCGTGTCCATCGGCGACGTCGCGATGGACGAGGACGACCCGATGGCGACCGCGCCCGACTACAAGCCGCTCGACATCGAGCTTTCGGAGGTGCGCTGCCCCGACCCGGAGGCGACCGAGCGCATGAAGGAGGCCATCGAGGCGGCGCGTCTGGCGAAAGACACGCTCGGCGGCACGTTCCGCGTCGTCGCGACGGGGCTCGTGCCCGGACTTGGCGGCTACGCGTCGGCATCCGACCGGCTCACCTCGCGCATCGGCGCGGCGCTGCTCTCCATCCCGGCTATGAAGGGCGTCGAGTTCGGCCTTGGGTTCGAGGCGGCGCGTCGGCCGGGATCCCAGGTGCACGACCCCATCGCGCTCGACCGCGAGTTCGGCTTTGTCCGCGAGAGCAATAACGCAGGCGGCCTCGAGGGCGGCATGACGACGGGCATGCCGCTCGTCGTCACCGTGGCAATGAAGCCCATCTCGACGCTCATGAAGCCGCTTCCGACCGTCAACCTCGATACGCTCGAGCCTGAGCAGGCGTCGAAGGAGCGCTCCGACGTGTGCTCCGTGCCGGCGGCGGCGGTGGTGGCGGAAGGGGAGGTCGCCTTCGTGCTCGCCAACGCCTATCTTGAGAAGTTCGGCGGCGACTCGATGGCCGACGTCCGCGCGGCCCTCAAGGCGTACCGGCAGCGGCTTCGGGTCGTGTCGCGCTGATGGCGCCTGGCGAGACGTTCTCGCTTTCCCGCCCGGTGTTCTTCGTCGGCTTCATGGGAGCCGGTAAGACGAGCGTGGCGCGCAAGCTCGCGCGCACGTGCGGCATGACCTCGGTCGACATGGATTCCTACCTCGAGCGGCGCGAAGGCCGCACGGTGCAGGCGATCTTCGCCGAGGGAGGCGAGGCGGCGTTCCGCGCGATCGAGACGGACGTGCTCCGCGAGCTTGCGGCGAAGGGCGACCCGCTGCTCGTGTCGTGCGGGGGCGGCGTCGTCGCGACGCCCGAGAACCGCGAGATCTTGCGGAAGTCGGGCTTCGTCGTGTACCTGAAGGTCGCTGCGGACGAGGCGAAGTCGCGTATCGGCGACCTGTCGACGCGCCCGCTGTTCGGCGACGTCGAAGAGGCGCGCCGCCGAGCCGCCGAGCGGGCGCCGCTCTACGAGGGCGTGGCCGACGCGACCGTCGACACGGCGGGGCGTGGCGTGGCGGCGGTTGTTCATGAAGTGCAGTCGGTACTGACCGAGGAGGGCGTGCTATGCCGACGACCAGGATAGTCGTCTCCATTCCCGACGAGGCTTCCTACGACGTGCGCGTCGGGGAAGGGGTGCTCGGCGGACTGGGGGACGCCCTGCGCGCGTGCCCGGCGACGGCCGACGCGCCGCGGCTGCTCATCGTGACCGACGCGAACGTCGCGCCGCTCTATCTTGATCGCGCCCGCGACGCGTGTGCGGCGGCGGGCTACCGCGTGAGCGACGTCGTCGTCCCGGCAGGCGAGGCGGCCAAGGGCCTCGAGGTGCTCGGCGAGGTGTGGGAGGCGATGGCGGCGCTCTCGCTCGGGCGCGACTGCGTCGTCGCGGCGCTCGGCGGCGGGGTCGTAGGCGACCTCGCGGGCTTCGCGGGCGCGACCTACATGCGCGGCGTGACGGTCGTGCAGGTGCCGACGACGCTGCTCGCGATGGTCGACTCGTCGGTGGGCGGCAAGACTGCGGTGAACCTGCGGGAGGGCAAGAACCTCGTCGGCGCGTTCTGGCAGCCCGCCTACGTGTGCGCCGACACCGCGACGCTCGCGACGTTGCCCGCGCGCGAGTGGGCGTGCGGCCTCGGCGAGGTCGCGAAGTCGGCGGCGATCGACTCGGACGACTTCTTCTTCTGGCTCATCGACGAGGCCGGCGCCCTCGTCGCGCGCGATCCCGGCGCCGTCGCCGAGGCCATCGCGCGCTGCGTGGTATTCAAGGCCGGCGTCGTCGCGCAGGACAAGGCGGAGCGGGCCGGCGTGCGCGAATGCCTCAACTACGGGCACACGTTCGGGCACGCCGTGGAGTCGCTGGCGGGCTACGGCACGTACTCGCACGGCGCGGCGGTCGCCGAGGGCATGCGCTTCGCAGCGCGGCTCGGGATGCGCGTGTCCGGGACGTCCGAGGAGTTCGTGCGCGCGCAGGACGACCTGCTCGACGCGCTCGGGCTGCCGCGGCTTCGCTGGACGGCCGACCCGGCAGACGTGCTTTCCGCGATGAAGCGCGACAAAAAGGCCCGCGGCGGATCGGTGCGCTTCGTGCTGCCGCGAGACGTGGGCTCCTGGGAGCTTGCGGCAGTCGCCGACGAGGACGTGATCGCCGCGCTTTCCGCCTGGCGGGCGTAGGGCGCGGCGGCGAAGGGGAAAGGACCATGGCCGTGAAGAACATCCTCGTGATCAACGGGCCGAACCTCGACATGCTCGGCGTGCGCGAGCCGGGCGTCTACGGGAAGGGGTCGCTTGCGGACTTGCAGCGGCAGGTGCGGGAGCACGGCCGCACGAAGGGCGTGGCGGTGTCGTTTTTCCAGTCGAACTCGGAGGGCCGGCTCATCGACCGCATCCACGAGGCGCACGGCTCGGTCGACGGCATCGTGTACAACCCCGGCGCGCACACGCACTACTCCTACGCGCTGCGCGACGCGCTTGCCGGGACAGACGCGCCCTGCGTCGAGGTGCACCTCTCCGACATCGACGCCCGCGAGGCGTTCCGGCGCGTGTCGGTCATCGCACCGGCGTGCGTGGCGCAGGTGAAGGGTCGCGGGGTGCGGGGATACTGCGACGCGATCGACCTTCTGATCGGCGGAGCGCGCACGCGCCTCGGCGAGGGCTTCGAGGAGCGCTATCCGGACGGTCAGGTGATCGTCGGGGTGCCGGAAGGCGCGGGGAGCGCGGAGGCCGGCGCGGCCGCGGCGGGCGCAGGGGTCGG
>CAZBEP010000042.1:0-9766 GCA_964490925.1 uncultured Eggerthellaceae bacterium
GGAGCTGGTACATCTGCGCGAGCCCGAGCCGCTGGGAGTCCTCGATGATGAGCGTGTTGGTGTGCGGGTTGTCGATGCCCGACTCGATGATCGTCGTGGCCACGAGCACGTCGAGCTCGCCGGCGGAGAAGTCCTCCATGACGCGCTCGAGCTCGTCTCTGCCCATCTGGCCGTGCGCCACCCCGATGCGCGCCTCTCCCGCCGCGTTCGCCACGCGCGCAACGGCGTCGTCGATGGAGCGCACCCGGTTGAGCACGTAGTACACGTGCCCGTCCCGCGCCAGTTCGCGCCGGATCGCCCCCGAAACGACGTCGGGGTCCCACTCCCCCACGTGCACCTCGACGGAGTGGCGGTCGTCGGGCGGCGTGAGGATGAGGCTCATGTCGCGCACGCCGGACAGCGACATCTGCATCGTGCGCGGGATGGGCGTCGCGGACAGCGTGAGCACGTCGATCGACTCGCGCAGGTTTTTGAGCTGCTCTTTGTGCCCGACGCCGAAGCGCTGCTCCTCGTCGATGACGACGAGCCCGAGGTCGTGCGGGTTCACGTCGCGCGAGAGCAGCCGGTGCGTCCCGACGAGCACGTCCACCTCCCCCTCCGCGAAGCCTTTGAGGGTCTCTGCCTGCTCGGCGGGGGTGCGGAAGCGCGAGAGCACGTCGACGCGCACGCGATACGGCTCGAAGCGCTCGCGGAAGTTCGTGTAGTGCTGCTGCGCGAGGATCGTCGTCGGGCAGAGCACCATGACCTGCTTGCCGTCCTGGCACGCCTTGAACGCCGCCCGCAGCGCCACCTCCGTCTTGCCGAAGCCGACGTCGCCGCAGACGAGGCGATCCATCGGGCGCGACGACTGCATGTCGGCCTTCACGTCGGCGATGGCGGCGAGCTGGTCGGGCGTCTCCTGATAGGGGAAGGCGTCCTCCATCTCGCGCTGCCAGGGGGTGTCCGGCCCGAAGCGGTGCCCCTGCGTGGCGGCGCGGCGCGCGTAGACGTCCACGAGGTCGAAGGCGAGCTTCTTCGTCGCCTTGCGGGCGCGCCCGAGCGCACGCGACCAGTCGGACGTGTTCAGGCGCGTGAGGCGCGGGCTGGCGCCTTCAGGCCCCACGTAGCGCGTCACGCGGTCGAGCTGCTCGACGGGCACGTAGAGCTTGTCGCCCTCGGCGTAGTCGAGCAGGAGGTAGTCGCGCGCCGTGCCGTCGATCTCGCGACGGACGAGATCGCGGAAGAAGGCCACCCCGTGAGCCGCATGGACCACGTAGTCTCCCGGCTTGTAGGGGAAGGTGACCTCCGTGACGTCCGCGCGGCGCGGCGCGCGGGTGCGATGCGACCCCTGCAGGTCGGAGATGGACACGATGGCGAGCCGCGCCTTCGGAATCGCCATGCCGATCGGCACGTCGGCATCGACCATGTTGACGACGCCGCGGCGAAGCCGTCGCATGCGGCGCGCCCCGCCGGCAGGATCGGCCGCGTCGGCGGAGTCGGCATCAGCGGGGTCGGCCGCGTCGGCGGGGTCGGCCGCGTCGAGCGCCTCGGCGATGGGCAGGCCGCGGTCGACGAGGGCGAGCTTCATCGATTCGCGCGCGCGGAAGTTCGGCACCGCGTAGACGACGGCGAAGTCCGCCTCGACAAAGCCGCGCAGCCTCCCGAACAGGCGCTCCTCGTCCCCGGCGACCTCGACGCGCTTGACGGGCAAGTCGTCGTCGACCGCGCCGCCCACGCGCATGATCGACACGTACGTCGCGCGCAGGCCGCTGCCGAAATCGACCTTGGCGGGGTCGCAGACAAGCCCTCCTGCCTCGATGCCCGTCCCGGCGATCTGTCTGCGCAGCTCGTCGGCGGTGTGCGCCGCGTCGTCGAAAAGCGATCGCGGCTCGACGAGGGCGCTGAGCGTACCCGCCCCCGCGTAGTCGCCGAGCGTCGCCGTGCGCTTGAACAGGTATGGCAAAAGAATGTCCGCGCCGTCCGGGCGCGCACCCCCCTCGGAGCGCTCGAGCGCCTCGCGCAGGGCGGCGTTCGTCGCGGCACGCTTCTCAATGGCCGCCCGAGCCCGCGCGATCCGCGCGGGCTCCGCCTGGAACTCCACGACGGGAAAGATCGCCGCCTCGGAAAGCGAGGAGATCGTCTGGCCGGTCGAGGGGACGATGCGGCGGATCTCGTCGACCTCGTCGCCGAAGAACTCGACGCGCACGGGATAGACGAGGTTGCCGGGAAACACGTCCATCGTGCCGCCGCGCACGCAGAACGTGCCCGGGCCGTCGAGCTCGCCCGTGTTCGCGTAGCCCATCCGCTCGAGGGCTCGCGCGACGCCCTCGAACGACTCCGCCCCCTTGACTCCTCCGGCGGCGGCGTCGGCGCCGACGCGCAAGACGAGGGGAGCGCACGGGTTCGACGAGGCCGGAGCCATCGCGCGCACGAGGGAGCGGGCGGAGGCCACGACGATGCGGGGCTTGCGCACGAGGAGCGCATGGGCCGCCTCCATGCGGCGCGCGACGGCGGCGGGGTCGGCAGGTCGCCCCGCCCACGGGCGGTCGGCGCGCTCGGGGAAGCGCAGCACGCGCTCTTCTCCCACGTAGGCGGCGACGCTGCGCGCGAAGGCGACCGCCGCGTCCTCGCCCGCGACGACGACGAGCGTCGCGCGGGGGTCGCGGGAAAAGCGCGCGGCGACGAGCAGCGGGCGCGCGGAGGAGGCGATGCCGAGCGTCGCGTCCTCGCCCGCGTCGAGCTTCCCCCAGAAACCCTCGACGGCGCCGGTCCGCTCGAGCGCGAACGCGATCGAATCGATGAGCATGCAGCCTTTCCTTCCCTCTCGGCGCCCGCGCGGCCCTCCCGGAGGCCGGCACCGGCGCCTTAACGCACAAAAGCCGCGAAAGCGCGGCAGAAGGAGATTGTAGTACAGCGCGGCGCTTCGGCGGCCCCGACTCCGTACGAAGCAGACAAAAGCGCTACCATAAGGCGACTAACCCCCACGCGCCTGAAAGGATCCGCAATGCCCCGCGAATCGCTCGCCACGAAGCGCTCACGCGCCGCCGAGATCGAGCGGCGCATGTACGACCGCTACGGCGAGGGTGCCTGCTCGCTCGACTATCGCACGCCGTTCCAGCTCACCGTCGCCGTCGTGCTCTCGGCGCAGTGCACCGACGCGGCCGTGAACAGGGTGACGCCCGCGCTGTTCGAGCGCTACCCCGATCCCGCCGCCATGGCGCAGGCGCGCCTCGGCGACGTCGAGGACGTCATCCACTCGCTCGGCTTCTTCCGCGCCAAGGCGAAAAACCTCGTCGCCCTCGCGCAGACGCTCCTTGCGGAATTCGGCGGCGAGATCCCCAACGACCTCGAAGCGCTCCAGAAGCTGCCCGGCGTCGGACGCAAGACGGCCAACGTCGTCATGTGCGAGGCGTTCCGCAACCCGCAGGGCATCGCGGTCGACACGCACGTATTCCGCATCGCGCATCGGCTCAAGCTCGCAGGCCCTTCCGCCGACACCCCCGCAAAGACGGAGGCGCTGCTGCTCAAGATCTACCCGCAGGCCGACTGGCTCTACATCAACCACCAGTGGGTACACTTCGGCCGCGAGTTCTGCAGCGCGCGGCGGCCGAAGTGCGCGGAGTGCTTCGTCGCGGACCTGTGCCCCTCGCGGGGGGCGTCCGCCTAGCACGCCGCGCGCCCCGGCTCGCCGCCGCGCGCCCGCTGCCGCCCAGGGCCGCCCCCGCGCGCGCTGCGCCCCGACTGCAACCCCGACCCCCCGCGCGCCCCGGCTCGCCGCCGTGCGCCCGCTGCGACGCGCTACCGTGCGGCGGGCGGGGCGGCCGGGCTGCCGTCCGCGCGCGCGACCGGCACGCCGCGGCGCGTAAGCTCGGCGACGACCGCCTCGGCGAGCAGGGGAAGCGCCGCCTCCACGCGCGGCGTGAGGCCGATGACGTACTCGGCGGGCTCCATGTCGCCGACCTGCATGCCGAAGCAGACGCCCTCCGCCTCGTAGCCGAGCAGGGCTGCGGCGTCGAACAGGTCGACGAGCTTGAGGTCGTGCAGCGACGCCATCGCGCCGGAATGGCGCGCCATGTCGTCGGGGGCGAAGCGGAACACCGTGCCCGGTTTTTCCCCGGTGCCGTCCACCGCGTCGACCGTGACGATGACGTCGCAATCGCGCACGAGGTTGATCTGGTCGAACGTCATGCACCCGAGGTCGAGCAGCTCCACGTTGCCGGGAAAGGAGTACTCGCAGCGCAGCAGCTCGTACACGGCGGGCCCTACCCCCTCGTCGAGCATGAGCTTGTTGCCGACGCAGACGACCGCGATGCGCGGCGACGGAGCGTCCGACACGGCCATGCGCCCCTATACCTCCGTCCTGATCGCCAGGTTGTAGTACGTCGCGAACGCGAGCATGGCGACCCCGCCGATCACGCAGCCGACCGCCCACTTCCGCTGCGCGCGGAGGTAGTCCTCCTTCGACCTTCCCCGCTCTGCCGCGCGATGGGCCGCAAGGGGCTGCGAGACGATGGAGAAGGCAACGGTGACGGCCGCGAGGATCGCGACGACGACGGCCGCGATCGCGACGGAGAGCGCCGAGGGCGCAGTGAACGCGGCGTAGAGGGTGTTGTCGGCGAGCAGCCACGCCGGATAGTACGCGATGGTGACCCAAAAGCCGTGCGCCGGACCCCAGACGGGGGGCAGGAGGAGCGCAGCAATGTTCACGCGCGGGATGCCGCGAAGGAACTCCTGCTCCCGAGCTATCTGCTCGTCGGTCAGCTCGGTCATCGACCCTCCTCGCACACAAAGGCCCGGACGCGAGCGGCCGGGCCTGCTTGCATTCTCCGCGCGGGCGGCGGGGCTTGCATCTGCCTGCCGCCGCCCGTGCGTCTCATCGAAGCGCCGCGCGTTACCGGCGGCGTCTGCGGGGAGCGCGCCCCGCATCTCGAAGCGTCTAGCGCTTCTTGCGCTTCTCGTGGGTCGGGTGCGGATCCTCCCCCACGATGTTGTGCACGTCGGGATCGTACACGAGGCCGCCGTGCTCCTGCCAGAAGAACATGAGCCTCGTCGGGGCAGTGCCCTCGATGTTGGCCAGATAGATGTGGATGAACATGAAGATGATGAATACGAACATGAGGAAGAAGTGGATGATCCTCATGGACATCGCGCCGCCGACGAGGTTGATGCCGGCCTGGCAGATCGGCAGATCCGCCGTCGCGCCCCACAGGCACAGACCCGTGTAGAACATGATGATGATCAGAATCGGGATAAGCAGATAGGAGATCTTCTGCGGAACGCCGAGCTTCGCGCCGAGCGGGTGGTCTTTCTTGAGGAACAGGTAGTACTTGATCCACGCGCCGAGCTGATGGCGGTTGTCCTTCTGGGGAAGCCACGTCTTGTAATCGGTCACCGTCTTGCGCGTGCCGCCCGTCGGCGCCGACTTCACGACAAACGCCAGGACGATGCGCACGATGCAGTTGATGAACAGGACGAAGCCGCAGAAGATGTGCGCGCCGCGGCAGGTGCCCATCAGACCCGGAATGAACGGGAAGTGAATGAGGAAGCCCGTGATGATCAGCACGATCATGCAGATCAGGTTGATCCAGTGCGTGACCACGAACGGCAGCGGGTGAGCCTCGCGGTAGTGTGCGAGATGCGCCATGCTACTTCACCCCCCAAGGGCTCGTGACGGTCTCGAACTTCTTGCCCGTCTTGGGCTCGGTCACGTGCACGGCGCATGCGGTGCACGGGTCGAAGCTGTGGACGGTGCGCAGCGCGTTGATCGGCTTCTCGACGTCGGCCACGGGCACGCCGATGAGCGACTGCTCCATCGGGCCGTACTCGCCCTCCGCGTTGTGCGGAGCCAGGTTCCACGTCGACGGAATGATGATATGGTAGCCGTCGATCTTGCCGTTCGTGACGCTTTCCGAATGGTAGAGCGCGCCGCGCGGCGCCTCCCAGAAGCCCGTGCCGGCACCCGTGTCCGTCGGCGCCTCGACGAAGTACGAGGACTCGCCGCCGGCGATGGCCTCCATAAGCTCGAGGCACCACTGCTCCATGAGGTTGGCGATGTAGACGGTCTCGATCTGGCGAACCGCCGTGCGGCCGAGCGTCGAGTTCAGGGCGCTCACCGGGAGATCGAGCGTCGAGAGGACGTCGTCGACCTGATCGACGATGTCTTGGACTCCCCGGGCGTACGCCGCGAGGACGCGGGAGACGCCGCCGGCCTCGTGCGGAAGGCCGTTGTAGGCGGGGCACTTGACCCAGGTGTAGCGGTCATCGACGTTGTACTCGGTGTAGTTCGGCTCGGTGACGAAATACGGGGCGGTGTACGTCGAGTCGCCCTCGTACCAGGAGCTGCCCACGTACTCGGTGATGAGGCTCTCCTCGACCTCTTCGAGCGTGACGCGATTACCGCTGAGGGTGACGATTCCGGAGGGCAGGTAGCGGTTCGACATCTCCATCGTCTCGTCTTCAAAGACGCCCCACGCGACGTAGTGGCCGTTGTTGCCGCCCCAGTCGAGCGCGGCGGAGTAGAAGGGCGCGAGCGCGATGGTGTCCTGCACGACCGTCGCCTCGACCCACGCCTTGACCTCGCGGATGAGGAAGAGCAGGTCGTCGAGCTTCTCCTCGGTGGGGACGAACATCGTGCCGCCCGGAGTGCAGGTCATGATGTGCGGCATCTTGCCGCCGAGCAGCGCCGCGATCTCGGAAGCCCTCGCCTGCATCTGCAGCGCCTCGAGGTAGTGCGACGTGAGCACGAGGTCGGCCTCGGGCGGAAGCACGTACTCGTTGGTGCCGTCGGCGTACTGCTCTTCGGTCGGGAACCAGTTGCCCGAGAAGATCGAGAGCTGCCCGTTGTTGGCGAACTTCTCGAGGCGGTCGAGCAGCGCCGAGAGGTCGCTGTTCGTAGACGTGTTCATCACGTCGCGGGCGAGCGCGTAGGCCGCATCCGGGTCGGCGGACAGCGCGTTGATCGGGTTCACGTAGTCGAGCGCCGCAAGGTTGTAGAACCACAGAATGTGGCTGTGGAGGAACTGCGCGCCCTCGAGCATGTTGCGGATGAGGCGGGCGTTGGTCGGAATGGTGATCCCGAGCGCCTTCTCGGCTGCGATCGTCGAGGCTTCAGAATGGGACACCGGGCAGACGCCGCAGATGCGCTGGACGATCTGCGCCGCATCGGCCGGCGTGCGGTCCTCGACGATAAGCTCCATGCCTCGGAAGCAGCCGCCCGACACCCATGCGTCGGAAACGACCCCGTCCGTGACTTCCATTTCAATGCGAAGGTGGCCTTCGATGCGGCTCACCGGATCGATCGTAGAGCGAACCATTACTCCCGGCCTCCCTTCTCATCCTCGACGTCGGCGGCGGCTGCGGCCTCCTGCTTGGCCTGCTCGAGCCTTGCCCCCTCGTAGACGCCGATCGAGCTTTCGGGGTGCGCGGCATCCCACGCGCGAACCTTCTCGAAGTCGGCGCCGCCGTCTGTGCGGCCGGACTTCTTCATGCCGAAGCCGTGGACCACGAGCGCCGCTGCGACGACGGCGGTGACCACGAGCGCGATCGCCGCCGGCTGAACGACGAGCGAGCCGATGCGCAGGTCGCGATGGCGATTGTAGAACGGAGTGTTGACCTCGACCCAGTTGTGGCCGGAATCCATCGGCGCGGCCTCGCAGCAGCCGATGCAGGGAGAGCCGGCCTTAACGCACCAGCTTCGGCGGTTGTTGTAGAGAACGACGCCGCAGTTGGCCTTCGTCTGCGGGCCGCGGCATCCGAGCGGATAGAGGCAGTAGCCCTTCGCCTCTTCCTCGGAGCCGAACTCGTAGACGAACTCGCCGTTCTCGAAGTGGCCGCGACGCTCGCAGTTGTCGTGGATCGTCTGGCCGAAGATCTGCTCGGGCTTGTTCTCGCTCGTCAGCGCGAGGCTCGAAAGGTCGTCGAGCCCGTTGAGCAGCAACACGCGCACGAGCACGGCGATGAGCCACTCGGGGTTCGCCGGACAGCCGGGGATGTTCACGACCGGCGTGTCGATGCCGTTCTTCTCGAGGAACTGCTGGACGCCGAGCGCCCCTGCAGGATTGGGATGGGCGCCTATCCAGCCGCCGTTGACGGCGCAGCTGCCAACCGCGACGACGGCCTGGGCGCCTTCCGCCGCCTCGATGAGGGTCTCGGTTCCGGGCACGTCGGCGACACGAAGCGCCTGGCCGTTCCACCCTTCGAGGATCGCCCCCTCGTACACAAGGATGTAGTTGTTCGCGAAAGCCTCGATCGTTTGAGCCTTCGCCTCTTCGAGCGAATGGCCGGCGGCCGCCGAAAGCGTCTCGCTGTAGTTGAGCGAGATCAGCTCAAGCACGACCGTCGCCGGATCGGGGGTCTCAAGCTGCGCAAACGCCTCCGTGCATCCCGTGCACGACGCGCCCTCGATCCAGATGACCGGATACAGACTCCCGCCGTCCGTCGCACCGATGACGGACTCCTCGAGTGCTTGGGCGACCCGCGGAGCCGCCAGCTCGGATAGGCCGGCGGCGACGGCGACTGCACCGCAGAGCTTCATGAAGCTGCGGCGCGTGACCCCTCTCGCAGCGAGCAATTCCTGAAACTCCGTGGCAGAAGCCTCTCTTCCCATGTGCACACCTCCTCAGGTGCCTCGCCTTATATGGTGGAGATATTTTCCTAAATTGAAAATGGAAACAAAGCGGCAACAGACGGGAACGGCGACCCTTGTCCGCTAATTGGTATGAAAATGTTATGGAGACGCATCTCAGTAACAAACGCCTGCGGCGAACGGATAAAATCCCCGGTCAACGGGTCACTACAATGCGGCGCGCGACGGGTCGTCCCTTCTGTTACACTGGTCGCCCGCGCACCGCAGACGGTGCAGACACAGCGCGCACGACAAGGAGGAGCGATGGACGCCGCAGCTTCGATCGCCTATCTGGGGCCTGCCGGAACCTATTCGGACGAAGCCGCGCGCGCCTTCGCGTCCCGTCTCGGAATCGCCGAGCCCGCACTGCTCGAGTGCGCGTCGTTCGACGACGTGTTCGACTGCGTCGACCGAGGCCGCTGCGAGTTCGGCGTCGTGGCGATCGAGAACTCGCTCGAGGGCGCCGTCACGGCAACCCTCGACAACTTCGCCTTCAAAAGCCCGGCGAACATCCTGGGCGAGCACGTGCTCGACATCCACCACTGCCTGCTGCTGCACCCCGAGGCCGCCCTCGAAGACGTCACGACGGTCGCGTCGCACCACCAGGGCCTCGCCCAGTGCCGCCGCTACCTTGCCGAGCGCCTGCCCGGCCGCAAGACCGTCACGACCTCTTCGACGGCGGAGAGCGCGCGCCTCGCGGCGAGCCACCGGCACATCGCCGGCATCGGCAACGCGTTCGCCGCCGAGATCTACGGGGCGCGCGTCGCCGAGCGCGACATCGAGGATCACTTCGGGAATCAGACCTCGTTCGCCCTCGTCGGCCGTCCTGGGCATCCCCCCGTGTTCGAAGGCGCGCGCCACAAGACGTTTCTCGCGCTGTTCATGCAAGTCGACAAGGCGGGAACGCTCTCGATGATCCTGTCGGAATTCGTCTATGCGAACATCAACCTCACGATGATCCAGTCGCGCCCCACCAAGCAGGCCCTGGGCGACTACATGTTCTTCGTGTCCTTCGAGCGACCGGCGAACGACCCCGAGGTCCAGACCGCGCTCAACTGCCTGCGCCTCAAGCTGCGCGAGGTGAAGGTGCTCGGCAGCTACGCGCTCTAACGGCCGCAGGGTCGCAGCGGATCTGCGGCGCGGGGCGCCTGCAGCGGGGTGCCC
>CAZBEP010000043.1:0-7187 GCA_964490925.1 uncultured Eggerthellaceae bacterium
GCATCGCCTTCAACGTGGCCTCGGGGATAGATTCGCGCGTCATCCTCGACACGCCGGGAGCGGAGAGCCTCATCGGCCTCGGCGACCTTTTGCTCTCCAAGCCCGAGCTTGCCCGCCCGCAGCGCATCCAGGGCTGCTATGTGTCCGAGGACGAGATCAACGCCGTCGTCGACATGCTCAAAGAGCAGGGCGAGCCGGAATACCACGGAGAGATCCTCAAAACCAACCTCGTCACCGTCGGAACGCAGGACGCCATGGGGGGCGAGGGCGCCTCCGACGATCCGCTCGTCTGGGAGGCGGCCGAGATCGTCGTGTCGAGCGGCCTCGGCTCGACCTCCAACATACAGCGCCGGCTCAAGGTGGGGTATTCCCGCGCAGGCCGTATAATGGACATGCTTGAGGAAAAGGGCGTCGTCGGACCGCCGAACGGCAGCAAGCCGCGCGAGGTGCTCGTTGACGACATGGAACTTGAGACGCTCAAAGCGTTCGAGCAGCACGACGAAGGGTGATGCCATGGCGTCGAACGTGAAATTCGGGGAGGTGCTCCGGCTCGCCCGCACCCGTGCGGGCATCGACGTCGATGACGTCGCGCGCGAGCTGCGCATTCGCCCCGACATCATCCGCGCCATCGAGGAGGGCGACTTCTCGCACATGCCGCCTCGCGGCTACACGCGCAACATGGTGAACGCATACGCCCGCTACCTGCGACTCAACCCGCGCGAGATCACCAGCCTCTATCTCGATGAGGTCTACGCCTACGAGGTGGGGCGCGTGCGCGGCAGCGAGCTGCGCTCCGCGTCCGCTTCGGCGAGGGCGTCGCGCGAAGGCGGAAAGGCGGATTCGCGCCGGGAGGGCAGGCGCACGTCTCGCCAGCAGGAGCGAGCTGAGGCGACTGCGGAGCGCTCGGGCGAGGGGCACACGACCACGCTTGGGCGCAAAATGTACAGCGACTCTCTGTCCGACCAGTTCTTGCGGTCGTCGAACTCGGATCGATCGCTCCAGCTCCGCGCTGCGGACTCCCGCACGCATCCCTCGCGGCATACGGCGCTGCCGGACTCGCAGTACACTAACTTCTATGCCGGGCCGCAGGCCCGCAGCGCGGCGCGTTCGAAGCTGCCCCTTATCATTGCGGCGGCGATCCTCGTCTTGCTCGTTGTCCTCCTCGTGCTCGTGTTCGGGTTCGGAATTTCGGGCGGCTCGACCGCAGACGTCCCGAACGTGCCTGTCACGGGGATCGCTGACACGACGGGAGATTCCGATTCCTCCTCCGACGAGGCCGACGACGATTCCGATGCGGAGGAGCTCGTGGCGCCGATGTCGGTCGAAGTCGGATATTCGATCGTAGAGGGGGCAGAGCCCTGGATCGAGGTGTACCAGGACGGCGAGACGGTCGAGGCGGGGGCCGTCGCCGGGCCTGTCGAGGAGACCTTTGACGTTTCCGGCACGCTCACCGTTTCTACGGCACAGCCCGGCAACGTGACCGTCACCGTCGACGGCGAGGTCGTCGAGCTGTCCGACGACGGCACCGGCATGTACTCCTACACGTTCGATTTCGCTACGTACCTCGAGCAATGGCGCGAGGAAAACGGCGTCGCCGAGGACGATGCCGACGCGGACGCCGACGCCGACGCCGATGCGGACGCGTCGGGCACGCAATAGACGACCGCGCCGCCGGCGAGGCGGCGGAGAAACAGAGGGCGCGCCCTGGTTGCTGCGGCGCGCGGAAAGGACGGGACATGGCCAAGGAATCGAGCTTCGACATCGTGTCGTCGGTCGACATGCAGGAGGTGGACAACGCCTACCAGCAGGCGCGGAAAGAGCTTTCGCAGCGCTATGACCTCAAGGGGTCGGGCGCCGAGATCTCCCTCGACAAGGGCGCGAAAACGCTCACGGTGTCGGCGCCGAGCGACTTCGTCGCGAAGCAGGTCATCGACGTCATCGGGAGCAAGCTCGTCAAGCGCGGCATCGACCTCAAATCCGTTAGGTGGGACGCGCCCGTCGCGGCCGCCGGGCAGAGCGTGCGCCAGGGGGCGACCGTCGTCGACGGCATCGACAAGGAGCTTGCCGGGAAGATCAGCAAGGACGTGCGCGCGCTCAAGCTCAAGGCGAAGGTGCAGATCGAGGGCGACAAGCTCCGCGTGAGCTCGGCGTCGCGGGACACCCTGCAGGAGATCATCGCCTTCCTCAGGGGGCAGGATTACGGCCAGCCGCTCCAGTACGTCAACTACCGCTAGGGGCGCGCGCCGATGGCTTTCCAGGGGCAGGGCGCGCCCGCCGTCGCCTTCGTGACGCTCGGATGCGCGAAAAACGAGGTGGACACCGTCCACATGCGCGATCGCGTGGCCGCTGCGGGGTTCGCCGTGGCAGACGACCCCGAGCGCGCCGACGCGATCATCGTGAACACGTGCTCGTTCATCCAGGCGGCGACCGAGGAGAGCCTCGAGGCGGTCTTTGAAGCGGCAAGCCTCGACGCCGTCGCCGCCGGGGAGGCGGTCGTCATCGTCGCCGGCTGCATGCCGGCTCGCTACGGCGACGAGCTTTCCCGCTCCCTCACGGAGGCCGCCGCGTTCGTTCCGTGCGCGGACGAGGAGCGCATCGCGGACGTTGTGGCGTCGGCCCTCGGGCTTGCCGCCCCGCCCGTCGCGTACGGCGCGCCTCCGGAGCCTGCGGCCGATGGGGGCGGCGCACCGTACGCCTACGTGAAGATCTCCGACGGATGCGACCGGCGCTGCTCGTATTGCACCATCCCGACGATCCGCGGCCGCTACCGGAGCCTCTCCTTTGAAGAGGTGGAAGGAGAGGTCGCCGCCGCCGAGGCGCGCGGCGCGCGCGAGGTCGTGCTCGTCGCGCAGGATACCGGCCGCTGGGGCTCCGACTTCGCGGCGCCCGCGACGCTCGCCTCCCTTGTCGCGCGCCTCGCCGAAACCCATCCGGGCCTGTGGTTCCGCATGATGTACGTGCAGCCCGACGGCGTCACCGACGAGCTGATCGAGACGGTCGCTTCCCACGCCAACGTCTGCGACTATTTCGATATTCCCGTGCAACACGCCAGCGCGCGCGTTCTCAGGGCGATGGGTCGCGGCGGGTCGGCCGAGTCGTTCCGCGCGCTCGCCGCGCGCATCCGCAGGCTCGTTCCGGATGCCGCGCTGCGCACGACCGTCATCGCGGGCTTTCCGGGCGAGACCGACGGAGACTTCGACGAGCTCGTCTCGTTCGTCGAGGAAGGCGTCTTTGACTACGTGGGCGTCTTTCCGTACTCGCGCGAAGAGGGGACGAGCGCCGCGGAGTTGCCCGGCCAGCTGTCCGAGGAGGAGAAGGCAGAGCGCGCCTCGATCGTGCGCTCCGTCGCCGACGCCGTCGGCGCGGCACGGGCCGCCGCCCGTGTCGGGCAGGAGGCCGAGGTGCTCGTCTGCGGGCGGGAGGAGGACGGGCAGCTGTTCGGCCGCGCCCGGTTCCAGGCGCCCGACGTGGACGGCTGCGTGTACCTCGATGCCGGCGAGGTCGGCGAGGTGGCGCGCGTGCGCCTTATCGGATCGATGCTCTACGAGCTGGAGGGCGAGACGCTATGAAGGGGAGGGAAGGCATCTGGACCCCGGCGAACATCGTGACGCTCGCACGCATCTGCCTCGTCCCGCTGTTCGTCGTCGCGATCCTGAGCCCGTGGCCGACGTGGCTGCTCAGCCTCCCGGAGCGCGGGCCGTGGAAGCCGATCGCGGCCGCCGTCATCTTCGTCGCGCTCGCCGCGACCGACGGCGTCGACGGCCACCTTGCCCGCAGTCGGGGCGAGGTCACGGCGTTCGGGAAGCTCATCGACCCGCTTGCTGACAAGATACTCGTCGCGGCCGCTCTGCTCGTGCTCGTCGAGCTCGGCGTCTTGCCCTCATGGCCGGCGCTCGTCATCCTTGCGCGCGAGTTCATCGTCTCCGGCATCCGCATGATCGCCGCGAGCGAGGGGGTCGTGATCGCCGCGAGCCGGTACGGCAAGGCAAAGACCGTCGCGCAGATCGTCGCGATCACGCTGTTCATAGTCAAAGACGTCGCGCTCGTCCCCGACTCGTCCGGGATGCTGGCGAACGCGCTGTACCTCGTCGCATGGGTGGTGATGATCGTCGCGATCGCGCTCACCCTGCTTTCGATGCTCGATTATTTCTCAAAGGCGCGCCATCTGCTCGGCATCGGGCGCTGCTCGGGGCGGGCTGACGCGCCCTGCGACGCGGCCTCGCTTCGGCGCGACGCTCGCGAGCGCGCCGAGGCCGTGCTCGCGGCCGCCCGAAGCGCGGGCGCGACGCTCGCCACGGCGGAAAGCCTTACCGGCGGCATGATCGCTGCGACGCTCACCTCTGTGCCGGGCAGCTCCGACGTGGTGCTCGGCGGCATCGTGAGCTACGCCGCCGAAGCGAAGAAGGGCGTGCTCGGAGTCTCTGCGGAATCCATCGAGCGGGAGGGCGTCGTGAGCGAGGCGGTCGCCCGCGAGATGGCGGAAGGCGCCCGCGATGCGCTTGGCGCGACGGTCGCCGTCTCCGTGACGGGGGTTGCAGGGCCTGCGGGCGCCGAGCCGGGCGCGCCCGTCGGCACCGTCTGGCTCGGCGTCGCGACGGCCGAAGGGGTGCGGGCGGAGCGCCTCTCGCTTCCCGGCGGACGCGACGAGGTGCGGCTCAGAACCGTCTCCGCCGCCCTCGACGCCTTCCTTGCGGCTCTTCGATAGCCGCTCGCGGCGGCCGCGCGCACGTTCGACGGCGGTCGGGCATCGGCCGCGCGCACGTTCGGCGGGGCCCGGGCGCCGGGGGCGCGCACTCTCGGCGGCGGTCGGACGGCTGCTTTGCGCCGTATCGGCGTGCTATTCTACGGGCGACGCGGCTGGCCCGCCTCGTTCTTGACACACAAACGAATGTTCGTATAATAACTGCGGAACCGGCGGAGATGCGAGGGACGGCGCGAAGATGAACGACGAAAAGACAAAGACGCTCAAGCTCACGACCGATCAAATCGAGACGAAGTTCGGCAGGGGGTCGATCATGCGCCTCGGCGAAGGGGGAGCCGACCTTGCCGTCGGCGTCATCCCGACGGGAGCCCTCCAGCTCGATGCGGCGCTCGGCATCGGCGGCGTGCCGCGCGGGCGCATCGTCGAGATCTTCGGCCCGGAATCGAGCGGCAAGACGACGCTCGCGCTCCAGATCGTCGCAGAGGCGCAGGCGACAGGCGGACTTGCGGCGTTCATCGACGCGGAGCACGCGCTCGATCCCGTCTATGCGGCGCGTCTCGGGGTCGATATCGACGAGGTGCTCATCTCCCAGCCCGATACCGGCGAGCAGGCGCTCGAGATCTGCGACATGCTCGTGCGGTCCGGCGCCATCGACGTCGTGGTCGTCGATTCGGTCGCGGCCCTCGTGCCCCGCGCAGAGATCGAAGGCGAGATCGGCGACTCGACGGTCGGCCTGCAGGCGCGCCTCATGTCCCAGGGCTGCCGCAAGCTTGCCGGGTCGCTTTCAAAGTCGAACACGACGTGCATCTTCATCAACCAGCTGCGCGAGAAGATCGGCGTCATGTTCGGCAGTCCAGAGACGACGACGGGCGGGCGCGCCCTCAAGTTCTTCGCGAGCGTGCGCATCGACATCCGCCGCATCGAGACGCTCAAGAAAGACGGCGAGATGGTTGGCAACCGCGTGCGCGCAAAGGTCGTGAAGAACAAGGTCGCTCCGCCGTTTCGCCAGGCGGAGTTCGATCTTATGTACGGCGAGGGCATATCGCGCGAGGGCTGCGTCCTCGACATGGCCGTCGATTGCGGACTCGTGAAGAAGAGCGGCGCCTGGTACACCTACAACGAAGAGCGGCTCGGGCAGGGTCGCGAGGCGGCAAAGCAGACTCTCAAGGGCAATCCCGACGTGCGCGACGAGATCGAGACGAGGGTGCGTGAGAGCTACGGGGTCCCCGTCGTCGAGCGGTCCCAGGAAGAGATCGACGCGGTCACGCCCGTCGCGAAGCCGGCGAAGAAGAGATAGCCGACATGGGCGAGAGGGGGTCGGAAGTCGTCGAGCTTTTGCGGGAGCGGGTCTCCGCCATCGAGGCGGGGCATTCGTGCGCTTTGGCGGCGCCGCGCCCGGGGGCGGGAGGGGACTGCTGCGAGTCTTTCGATGACGAGGCGCAGGCCGCGTTCGAGCGGATCGTGCGGCTCGTCTCGCGGCGCGACCATGCGGCCGCAGAGGCCAGGGGCAAGCTCGCACGTGCCGGGTTCGACGACGGGCCGGCCGACCGCGCGGTCGAGCGCGCGGTTCGCTGCGGCCTCATCGACGACGTCCGTTTCGCCGAGGCATATGTTCGTTCGAAGCTCGCTCAGGGCAAGGGCGCGGCCGGCATCGAGCGGGGGCTTGCCGCGCTCGGCATCGACGCCTCCGACGTGCCCGGCTGGCCGAACGAGTTCGTCGGCGAGGATGCCGAGGTCGAGCGCGCGCTTGCCGTGCTCGAGCGCACCCCGCCCCGCTCGAAGAGCCGCCGGGACGGAGCCTATCGAAAGCTCGTCGCTCGCGGCTTCTCTGCAGAAGCGGCCGCCTCCGCCGCCTGCCGCTGGGCAAAGGACTGATCGCCTCCCGACGGCTCCGTCTCGACCTCGTCGCTCCCGCCTGATGTGGAAAATGAGGCTTTTGCTGCAGCCCCGGTCTTTTCCTCGCGAATTGCCTTATCATCGCCTCCATAGAGCGACGTATGCCTGAACGGGCATTTTCTTATAGAAAACCGCATGATAGCAGCGACCGTCCAGCGTCTCGCTCGATGCCGGCTCAGCGCCGGTCGCGCGCCCCGAACTCGGGGCTTTGTGACATTGATCGATTGGGGGTGCGAAGGATGGAGATCATCATGCTCGTCGTCGGCGCCGTCGTCGGCGCGGCGATTTGTCTCTTCGCGACCCGCTACCTCGTGAACGCACGTGCGAAGAAGATCTCCGCAGAGGCGGAGTCCCTTATCGCCGACGCGAAGCGCCAGGCTGAAACGATGCAGCGGGAAGCGATTGTCGCAGGCAAGGACGAAGTGCTCAAGATGAAGCAGGAGGCGGAACAGGAGAGCAAGGAGCGCATGCGCGAGGTGCGTTCCGCCGAAGCCCGCCTCAACCAGCGCGAGGAGTCGCTCGACCGCCGCGTCGAGTCCCTCGACGGGCGGGAGCGCTCGCTCGACGGGAGGGAGCAGTCCCTCGACGG
>CAZBEP010000043.1:7287-9745 GCA_964490925.1 uncultured Eggerthellaceae bacterium
AGTCCCTCGACGGGCGGGAGCGCTCGCTCGACGGGAGGGAGCAGTCCCTCGACGGAAGAGAGCGGCAAGTCGCCGACATGCGGTCGGCGCTCGAGCGGCGCCAAGAGGACATCGTCGAGGCGGAGCGCGAAGCCGACGCGCGACTCCAGCGCCTCGCTGGGCTCACGGCCGACGAGGCGAAGGCCGAGCTGCTCGACAGCCTGCGCGACGAGGTGGCGTACGAGTCCGCAACGATCATTCGAGAGGCCGAGACGCAGGCGCGCGCCGAGGCGGACAAGAAGTCGCGCGAGATCCTGAGCCTCGCCATCCAGCGCGTTGCGGCGGATCATTCCGCCGAAGTCACGGTCTCGACGATCCACATCCCCTCAGACGATCTCAAAGGCCGCATCATCGGGCGGGAGGGGCGCAACATCCGCTCTTTCGAGCAGCTCAGCGGCACGAACCTCATTATCGACGACACCCCGGAATGCGTGACGATCTCGTGTTTCGACCCGGTGCGACGCGAGATCGGGCGCGTGACCATGGAAAACCTCGTCGCCGACGGGCGCATCCATCCCGCGCGCATCGAGGAGATGTTCTCGAAGGCCGAGGCGAGCGTGCACCAAAACATCCAGGAGGCCGGCGAGCAGGCGACGTTCGACGTCGGCGTGCACGACCTGCACCCCGAACTCGTCAAAACGCTTGGCCGGCTTCGCTACCGCACCTCCTACGGCCAGAACGTTCTCGACCACTCGCTCGAGGTCGCCTATCTCGCGGGCGTCATGGCCTCCGAGCTCGGCCTCGACCCGACGCCTGCGAAGCGCGCGGGGCTGTTGCACGACCTCGGCAAGGCCGTCGATCACGAGGTCGACGGAAGCCATGCCGTGATCGGAGCCGACCTCGCCCGGCGCTTCGGCGAGCGCCCCGAGATCGTCCATGCCATCGAGGCGCATCACAACGACGTAGACCCGGACAGCGTCCTCGCCGTGCTCATCCAGGCTTCCGACGCCGTGTCCGCAGCGCGTCCCGGAGCGCGCAAGGAGACGTTCGAAGCCTACGTCAAGCGCCTCGAGAAGCTCGAGGAGATCGCGCAGTCCCACAAGGGCGTCGAGCGCACCTACGCCATCCAGGCCGGACGAGAGGTGCGGGTCATGGTTCAGCCGGAAGTCGTCGATGAGGCGAGGACGGTCGTGCTCGCGCACGACATCGCTCATCAGATCGAGAACGAGATGCAATACCCCGGGCAGGTGAAGGTCGTCGTCATCCGCGAGAGCCGCGCCGTTGGCTACGCCAAGTAGCGAAGCGGGGCCCTCGCTCGCGTCGTTTCTCGAGGCGACGCCGAGCGCCCGCCATCTGCGCGTCGAGACCGACTTCGGCAACGGCTTCTATCGCCTGCGCATCGACGAGGCCGAACGGCGTCAGGCCATCCAGGATATCAGGTCGTCCGAAGACGTTCTTGTCGAGATGCTCCGCAATGCCCGTGACGCGGGCGCGCGCCACGTCTTTTCCGCAGTGTCGCGCGAGGGAAAGGTGCGCCGTATCTGCATCGTCGACGACGGCGAAGGCATCCCGCCCGCCATGCACGAGCTTGTATTCGAGTCCCGCGTGACGTCGAAGCTCGACACGATGCGCATGGACAGCTGGGGCGTCCACGGGCGCGGCATGGCGCTCTACTCGATCGCGCAAAACGCGATCGAGGCGCGCGTCGCCGCTTCCGATGCGGGCCTTGGTGCCGCGATCGCCGTGGCGACAGACACCGACCGGCTCGGCGAGCGGCGCGATCAGTCGGCGTTTCCCGTATTCGCCCTGTCCGACGAAGGAACGGTGCGGATCCGAGGCCCGCGCAACATCTTGCGCACGGCCTGCGAGTTCGCGCTCGAGAGCCGCAAGGCGCTCTCGGTGTACCTCGGCTCGCCCGCCGAGGTCGCGGCGACCCTCTACGCCTTCGGATGCGCCACCGTGCCCGCCTCGTCGCGCGCGTTCGCCGACACCGGTCGGCTTCCGCTCGCCAAGCGCCTTGCATGTGCGGCAGACGAGCGCGCCTTCGCGCAGGTGTCGTCCTCGATCGGGCTCGACCTTTCGGAGCGCACTGCGCGGCGCATTCTCGACGGCGAGCTTTCCGCCCTGCCCTCGCTGCTCGAGCGCATCGAGCGCGAGGGCTTCGCGGCGCATGCCTCGGCATCGAAGCGCGCGCGACCCGTGCGGGGTTCTCGGCGCGCCGAGCGGCGGGCGAAGCTCGACCCCGACGACCTCGCCGCGTTCGCCTCCCAGGTGTCTCGAGCGTTTCAGGAGATAGCCGAGGCGTACTACCTCGATGCGGACGTCGAGGCGCAGGCGCGCGTCGAAGGGGATCGGCTCGTCGTCTCGCTTCCGCTGCGCGCGGCCGACTGATCCGCTCCGCGCGCAGCGCGCATCCCGCAGCGTAGCGCGCATCCTGCGGTGCGCATCCCGCGGCGCAGCGCGCATCCCGCGGCGCGCA
>CAZBEP010000044.1:0-7416 GCA_964490925.1 uncultured Eggerthellaceae bacterium
TGGATGTAGGAGCAGATCACGCGCACGCCCGCGATGTCCATGATGTAGCGCTCGGCGTTCGTGATCGTGAGCGCCTTGCCGTAGCGGATGAGCTTTTCGAAGATGCCCTCGGTGCTCTTGACTCGCGACTCGATATGATGGATGGGGTTGCGGGCCTTCTTGAGGTTGAGATCCTGGTCGAGGATCTCGAACCGCACCACCATCTCGCGCAGCGCCGCCTGGTAGCGTTGGGTGATCTCCGTCATCTTGACCTGCGCAGCGCGGAGGCGCTCGAGTCTTTCGGGGGTGTCCTCGTCGTCGCGGACCTCGTCGGTCACGACGGGGGAAAGACGGTCTTGCTGCGCTACCGGGCGCTTCGGCTCTCCGACCCACGCGCCGCCCGCGCGCGGGCGCGGTATCGCCTCGTCGGCTGTTTCAGGCATAGAGGCTCCTATCGGTCGGTTCGCCGCACGCTCCCTGCGGTCGAAAGACCCGTGCGGCGTCGCGGGCACATCATACCCGTTCGCATAGGGGCATCGGGCTTTGCAGGCGACAATTCAAGCAAAAACCGCCGGTTTAAGCCCGATTTAAGTGCGAGAGAAATAGCTCTGTACGGAGCGGGCTGTTCCGGCGTCCGAAAGAGGCCCGCTCCATGCCACGCGGCCGCCGTCGATGCACAACGCCTCGTCGCAACAGCATGCTATGAGCTCCGGGTCGTGAGTCGCCACCAGGCATGTGACCCCGTCGCCTGCGAGGGCGCGAATGTTGCGCGCCGTATCGAGCATGTGGGACCAGTCGAGTCCGCTCGTCGGCTCGTCGAACACGCAGAGGCGGCGTCCGCTCGCCACGGCGCTCGCGATGGCGACCCGCTGCTTCTGGCCTCCGGAAAGCGCCAGGGGGTGGGCATCCGCAAGATCCTCCAGGTCGAGTCCGGAAAGCACGGACAGCACCTCGTCATCGAGCGCGCGTGCGGAGGGCTTCGCGCCAGGACGGTTGCGCATCGAGACCGCCACCTCCTCGCGCACGCTTTCCGTGAATAGCTGGTGGTTCACGTCCTGCATGACCATATAGCAGGCTCGCCTTCGCTCTGCCGGCCTCATACGGCGCCCGCCGAACGAAACGTCGTCGTCGCAGCGTTTCTCGAGGCCGCACAGGCAACGGGCGAACGTCGACTTGCCGGCTCCGTTGTCGCCGAGGATGCCGACGACGGCGCCGCGCCGGAACGAGACGCCCTCCACGTCAATGGCGCGTGCCGTGCCGGGTTCTGCCGCACCGGGATCTGCCGCACTGGTCGCGCGTCCTTCTCCGTCCAGGCCGCCGCTTCCCAGGGTCTGCGCGAGCCCGCCTTCCGGCCGATGGGCGAACCGAAGCGTTCGCACCTCGATCCCGCCATCGAGGAGGGCTTCGTCAGGCGCTTTTGCCGCTTCGCCCGCCGGCGCGCTTTCGTCCGATGCCCGCCGGCATGCCGTGCCGAACCGGATCGGGCGGACCGAACGCAGGCCGTACGCGTGAAGCTCGTCGTCGGACATCGCGCCGACCTCGCGTGTCGTCTTGTCCCACGCCACGCGCCCAGCTTCCAGCAAGACGAAGCGGTCGGCCACTTCCATGAGGTATTCGAGCCGATGCTCCGCGACGATGACCGTGCGACCCTCCGCCTTCCACCCCGCGATGACGTCTGCGAGCATGCGGATGGCGCCCATGTCCAGGTTGGAGGCCGGCTCGTCGAGCACCATGACGCGGGGGCGGTGCACGGACGCGCCCGCGCAGGCGATCTTTTGCTTCTCGCCGCCGGAGAGCTTGAAGAGGCTTCGCTCGAGCAGGGCGGACAAGCGGAAGCGGTCGACGGCCTCCCTGAGCGCGCGGTCGATCCTTTCGACCTCCCATCCCATGTTCTCGCAGGCGAACACGAGTTCGCTCGTGGTGTCGACGTTGAAGAACTGGCTTCGCGGATTCTGGAACACGCTGCCGACGACCGCCGCAGTGCCGGTCACCGGCGACACGCTCGGATCGATCCCGCCCACCGAGACCTCGCCCCACAGGTCGCCTTCGTAGAACTGGGGAACGAGCCCGTTCACGAGCCGCGTCACCGTCGTCTTTCCGCAGCCCGACCGCCCGCACAGCACGAGCACCTGCCCGGCGGGAATCTCGATGTTCACGTCGTCGAGGGCGAGCGTCCCTCCTTGTGCGCCCTTGTGCCTAAACGACACGTGGCGGATGCTCACGTCGGCGCCCCTCACCATCCGAGCGCCCCTTTCGCCATCGTGCATACGGCGAGGAATCCGAGCAGGGCGATCATGGCGACGTCCGCTGCCCCGAACCCCACCGCGCAGCGGCTTGTGCGCTTCGTCGGCCCGCCCAGCCCGCGCGTGACGCTCGCTGCGGAAAGCTCGTCGCCTATTCTGACCATGCTCACGATGAGCGGCACGAGCCGGTACTCCACCATCGCCACAAGCCCGTTTCTCCATCCCACGCCGCGCAACTGCATCGCATCGCGGATAGAGCGGTACTCCTCGAGCACGGTGGGGAAGAACCGGAATACCACCGCGAAGGGGATGATCACCTTCTCCGGCACGTGCAGGCGCGAGAACGCCGCGACGAACTCGCTCACCTTGGTGCTTGCGAACAGATAGTAGGCAAACATCGTTCCCGGGAAGAACGACAGGATCATCGCGGCCAGAAAGCGCAGCACGACGGCCGCCGCGCTCGTGGATCCGAGTATCTCGAGCAGCACGCCCTCGTTGAGCATCTCGAGCGCGAACGCCGCGAGAAACACGAGGGCGAACGCGGCCGCCACGCGCCGCAGGCGCGCCAGCGCAAGCAAAAACAGCAGGATCGCGACCGCAGCGAACTTGAGCGCAAAGCCGGTCGGCGAGTATCCCGACGTAAGAAACGTCACGTTGGCGCACAGGAGCATGGCCATCTTCGTGCGCGGGTCGAGCCAGAACCCGTTGCGCTGCGGAGGCGAAGCCCCGCCGACGGCGTGCGCACCCGAAGGGCGGGGCGCGCACGCCGCAGGCTTCCCGGCAAGCGCTCCGTCCTGTTCCGCCGCAGCGCCCATCAGGCGATTCCCGCACGCTCGAAGTGCTTCTTCAGCACCTTCGTGCCGATGAGCGCGCCGATAAGCGCGCAGACCACGATGCCCGCGACCACGACCGCGAGCATGCCCATCGACAGAAGCGACATCGCCTCGTCCACGAACGCATCGCCTTGGCTTGCGCGGTACGGCTCGAAATACGCCTGGCCGAGAATCCACATGGGCAGCATCGTCCCGATCACCCAAAGCGAGAACACGCAGTGCGACGCCACCGAGCACTTCACGCTTTTGTACGTGCCGGCCTTGAGGACGAGGTCGGCGGCGAGGCCGCAGACGATGCCGAAGCCGAGTCCGATCGGGCCGTAGCCCATGAGGAACGAGATGAGCCCCATGAGCGCGCCCATGACGGTCACCATGCCGAACGCATGCACCTTCGTGTAGAACAGCATCTGCGATATGCCCGACACGAGTGCAAGCGGCAATGGGAACAAAAACGCCATGATGGGAATCAGGCCCGTCATGCCGCATGCGAAAAAGACGATGAAGTAGATGACTGCGAAAACGGCGCATGTTACCAGGTCGCGCACGCCTATCCCGCTCTTCCGCTCGATCCGGCGCTTCTCGCCGCGCGGTGCCGTTGACTGTCCCATTGTTCCTTCCTTTCCGGAGCGCCTTGCTGCCCTCTCTCGAAGCCAGCGAGACGCTCCCGTCGTTTTACCAGGGCGGATCGCCCCCATTACCCGCTAAAGCCGCCATCCGATCGCACGCGAGCGGCCTTCGACGAAGCGGCGGTACAGGCCGCCTTCGCGCATGAGTTCGTCGTGGGTGCCGCGCTGCACGATGCGGCCGGCGTCGAGCACGACGATCTGGTCGGCGTGACGCACCGTCTTGAGCCGATGCGCGATCATGACCACGGTCTTTTCTGCGGTGAGCGCCTCGATGGCGGCCTGGAGCTCCGCCTCGTTCTCGGGGTCGACGTTCGCCGTCGCCTCGTCGAGCAGGATCACGGGCGCGTCTTTGAGCAGCGCGCGTGCGATCGAGATGCGCTGCTTCTCGCCGCCCGACACGGTGGCGCCGCCCTCGCCGAGCACGGTGTCGTAGCCGTGCGGCAGCGCGCAGACGAACTCGTGGCAGCGGGCGCGCCGCGCAGCGTCGATCACCTCCTCGCGCGTGGCGTCGGGCCGCCCAAAGCGGATGTTGTTCTCGATGGTGTCGTTGAACAGGTATACGTTCTGGAATACCATCGAGAACTGCGCCATGAGCGCGTCGAGATCCCAGTCGCGCACGTCGGTCCCTCCGACGCTCACGCTTCCTGCGGATACGTCCCAGAACCGCGCCATGAGGTTCACGAGCGTCGTCTTGCCGGATCCCGACGGCCCTACGATCGCGCAGCTCGTGCGCGCGGGGATGGAAAGGCTCACGTCGTTGATGACCGGCGCGCCCGAGGTTTCGTCTGCGCCCTTCCCGTCTGCATCCTCCCCGTAGGAGAAAGAGACGTGCTCCATGCGGATCGCGTCGGCGGCGGCGTCGGACGCCGCATCGACCGAGCCGCGATCGTCCATGCGGGGCGCCTCGTCGACCTCGAGCACCCGATCGATCGAGGCATCGACCATCGGGAGCATGAACGAGAGCGACCCCGCCTGCTCGATCTGGCTGTACACGAAGAAGCCGCCCACGAGCATGAGCAGGCACTCGAACAGCTCCATCTGGCCGTTCAGATGCAGCCAGCACGACAGAAGCACCGCCGCCACGCCGAACAGGCGCAGCACGCACTGCTGGGCGACGGTGTAGGGAACGCCCTTCTTCTCGAGGAGGAAGTTCTGCCGCTCGGTCTCGTCGATCATGCGCTCGAGGGAGGTCGCCTTTGAACCCGCCAGGTTGAACGACTTGACCACGCTCATTCCCTGGATGTACTCGAGCACGCCGTCGACGAGGCGCATCTGCGCCGCGAGACGCTCGGGCGAGTGGCGCCGCGACATGGAGATCATTCGCGAATTCACGAAGAGCATGCACGCCACGCCTGCGAGTAGAACCAGGCCGACGCGTCCGTCGATAACGGCGAGCGCCGCGCAGCACACGACGGCGTGGATGATCCCCGTGAGGATGCGCACGATGATGGCGGTCGCCATCGACTCGAGGTCGTCCATGACCGACGTGCACACCGCCGTGAGGGTTCCGAGGCTGCGGGCGTTGAAGAAGCCCATGGGCATGTACTTCACGCGGTCGCCGATGGAGATGCGCTTGTCGTCGAGCATGAGGTAGGAGGCCCGCATCTCGAGCTTGTGGCTGAAGTAATGCAGAACCGCCTGAACCGCAACCGACGCCGCCATGATCGCGAGGGACACCTGCGCGGTCGCGGGAGAGAGCGTCCCTTCCACCATGTCGCGCAGCACGATGAACAGCGGCACGAGCTCTGCCGCCACCGCCATGCTCTGGAGGAATTCCAGGAAGATCGCCAGGTACCACGTGCCCTTCTGGCTCCCGGAGAAACGGAAGAACTTCGCGTACGCCTCAAGCATGGGGCGCCTCCTCTTCTGCCGTGTCCCGCGCGGCCGTGTGCGCCGCCCACATGCCTGCGTACAGCGGGCACGTCCCGAGCAATTCCTCGTGGGGCGCGCAGGCGACCACGCGCCCTCCGTCGACGACGGCGATCCTGTCCGCGTCGACGACGGTCGAAAGCCGGTGGGCGACCACGATGAGCGTCTTGCCGCGCGTCATCCGCGCCACCGCGTCCTGGACGACCGCCTCGTTTTCCGGGTCGGTATAGGCGGTCGCCTCGTCGAGTACCACGATGGGGGCGTCTTTCATCATGGCGCGCGCAATGGCGATGCGCTGGCGCTCGCCGCCCGACAGGCGTCCGCCCGCGCCGCCGACCACCGTGTCGTAGCCGTGAGGCAGCGAGCAGATGAACTCGTGGCACCCGCTCGCCTTCGCGCAGGCGACGACCTCCTCATCGGCGGCGTCGGGGCGCCCCGTGCGGATGTTGTCCATCACGGACTCGTCGAACAGGTAGTTGTCCTGGGAGACGTACGCCACCAGGTCGGCAACTTGGGAAAGCGGCATCGCGCGCACGTCCGTACCGCCGATGGAGACGGCGCCCGAGTCGGCCTCCCACTGCGAGGCGATAAGCTTCGCGATGGTTGACTTTCCCGACCCCGATGGGCCTACGAGCGCGAGCGTCTCCCCTTCGCGGACGGAGAGGCACGCGCCCTTGAGCGCCGGCGCCTCGCCGTAGGAGAACGTCACGTCGTCGAGTTCGACCGTCGCTTCCGAGCATGGGGCGGGCGCGCAGGGGCGGTTCATCTCGGGCTGGTCGAGCACCTCTCCGATCTCGCCCACGATGGTCGCGATCTTGGCGACGTCGTCGGTGAACATGATGGCGGCGAACAGCGGCCCCATGATGCCGAGCGAGAGCACCGACACCGTGATGAACGACGGGATCGACAGCGATCCGTCCATGACGAGCACGCAGCCGAGGGGCAGCACGCCGATGAGGACCGCCGGCCAGACGCTCATCATGAGGGCGGTCCAGGGGAGCGTCGTTCGGCACCAGTCCATCATGAGGCCCGAATTCGCCTTGACGGCGTCCGTGAACCTGGCGTAGGACGCGGCGCCTTGGCCGAACGCCTTGATGACCTCGATGCCGTTGATGTACTCCACGATGGTGGCGCCCATGTGGTTTTTCGCCGCGACGACGCGCCCGTACTTCTCGGTGTAGTCGCGCATTTCGACGGCGTAGCACCCCAGCCCGATCGGGATCGTGACCAACGAGATGAGCGCCATGCGCCAGTCTATGGCGAACTCGACCGCGACGATGGCGAGCGGCACGAGCAGGTTGGCGGACATCTCGGGCACCACGTGGGCGAGCGGCATCTCGAGCTGCTCGGCGCGCTCCACAAAGGGCGTCTTGAGCTTGCCCGACGGCGTCTCGACCACGTATCCCAAGGGCACGCGCGCAAGTTTGCCTGCGAGCGCGCGCCGCACCTCCGAAAGCACGGCGAACGTCGCCTGGTGCGACGCGACGGTCGAGCGACCCATGAGCTGCGCCTTCGCCACCTGGCCGGCCGCCGCCGCCCCGCACCAGGCGAGATAGACCCCGAAGTCCGTCACGCCCTCGATAAGCGCCGTCGCCATGGCGGCGGTGGCGGCATACGGCAGAAAGCCGCATGCCACGCCCGCCACGGCCAGCGCGACCGACAGCGCGTAGCGCCCCTTGTGGGGAGCGGCGAACGACCAGAGGCGCGCGAACGGCCCCGTTCGGCCTCTTCTTCCTTCCATAGGCGTGTTCCCTCCCGATCGAAAAGAGCCGGCCGAAACGCCCCTCGGAACGTTTCGGCCGGCTCTGGATCGAAGTCTCTGGCTCTTTTCGGCGCCCGCTTCAGCACCCGCTTGGGCGGTCATGC
>CAZBEP010000044.1:7516-9646 GCA_964490925.1 uncultured Eggerthellaceae bacterium
TGGGCGGTCATGCCTGGGCGGTCGCCCTCTGTTCTTTGGCCCGCTTTCGTGCGCCCGTTTTCTCGTTCCAGCTCACCACGGTCTCGCGATGGCATTTCGGGCAGAACAGCGGGAAGTTCTCGAGCACGGTGTCGCCGCGAACCTTCGTGCGGGTCTTGCATCCGCACACCGGGCAGCGCACCCACCCCTGGTCGTCCACGGCGCATCTCATGGCGAACCTCCTCGTGCCGGGACGGGCCGTTCCCCTTCGGAAGGCTTTGGGCCGGCGCGCTGCGGCGGGTCGTCGCAGTCGGGGTTGAAGATGGTTTCCCAGCCCGCGCGGTAGAACAGGCACAGCCGTTCGACGTAGCTTTTCGCTGCGGCGCGGTCCATGTCGTGGCGGACGATCTCGAAGATGCCCGTGAGGCACGCGGTGTTGATCATGTGCATGATCTCGGGCGTGAGGCGCCCCGACGTCACCGCGTCGTTTCCTGCGGCATCGATGTAGTGGTACGTGGCTGCGGTTTCGAGCTCGACGAGCCTGTCCATGAACGCGTGGTACCGGGTTTCCTCCCCGCTGCAGACGAGGATTTTGAACTCGCCGAAATGGTCGTAGATGTAGTCGATCATCCCCTCGATGCCGGCGTCTGCGAACGACTCCCTGCGGCTTTCCTGTTCGTCGGCAGGGATGCCTTCGAACTCCTCGAACGTTCGCGCCATGAGATCGATCAGGCCGTCTGACGCAGGACGCACCACGGCGGCGTACAGCTCCGTCTTGTCTTTATAGCGGATGTAGATGGCCCCCTTGCTCGATCCGGCGCGCGCGGCGATGGATCGCAAGGAAGCGCACTCGTAGCCCTTCTCGAGGAATTCGGCGCGCGCCGCCTCGATCAGGCGTTCCGTGACTCCCTCTTCGCGCTTCGCCACCGCTTTCCTCTCATTAAGACCAACGGTTTCAAACCAGTGGTCTGCATGATAAGCTTTGTCTAACTTTTAGTCAACGGTGAAATGGTGCGCACGGCAACTACGACATCAAGGTGATGAGCGGAGTTCGGCGGTGCGGCAAATCCACGCTGCTCAAACTGCTGGTCGACAAAATATCAGGCGAGGTGGGGGCGCCGGGCAATATCTTCCATCGCAGGATGGACGGCTTTGGCGTGCCGCTCGACCCCGATGCCGCCTGGTTCGAAGCGGAGTTGGCAGCAGCCATGGAGAAAGCCGACTCGAACGCCCATGCCCTCTCTTCCGGTCTATCCACGCTGTTGGGAGGGCGCTACACGGAGATCCCCGTGCAACCCCTGTCGTTTTCGGGATACGCTTCTTTCGTCGAGCAGGCAGACGCTGCGGGGAAGCAGGTGTTGCGGCCCCTGCGCAAGTTCTACCCCGTAGACGCGGGTCTCAGAAACCTCTCGACAGGCTTTGCCTCCAGGGATCTAGGGAAACGCCGATCAATCCGCTCCGGCCTTCAAGCCCCGTGCCTTATCTCCTGGCGCTTAAGCCTCATCGACGCAGGCGAGAGCGCGAGTTGAAGCCGCTTTCGCCCGTGAAGGGCCCCTTCCCGAAAATCGTGCTCACCAGTGACAGCATGGGGGTTGGAACCACAGAGGACGGGGTGAGCATTGAGAACCTGATCGATTGGCTCCTTGCCGGCTGACGGCATGCGAAGCGACGGCTTGGGGGCAGCGTAGGTTGGGCTCGATTGCGGAAATGCCGTCAACATTGACCTGTGCAATGATGGGGGCATATACACTCTGGGCAGGCTCTGTAAGGTAGCCCGCCATCAGCCCGGACCTGAGATCGGACATCTCGCTTCTGTGGCTCATGCGGCCGTCGAAGGGTATGTTCCCACCTGTGGCGGCAAGCTCCCTCGCGTTCGCATCAGACGCTTTGAGCGTGCTGGAGAACCGGCGGACGTGGCGGGCGACCTCGCCCGACCACCGGCCAAGGGAGACCAGGGTTCTGTGCGGCCTCTCGTATCTGCCCGGCGCCCAGATGAGCAAAAGATTCTTCCCCTCGTGGCGCACCGGCTCGCACGCCGACAGGGAGAGCGGGTGTATCGCATGGCGCAGGCGCAAGACCTCCGTCTGGATGGCGTCGAGGGACGTGTGAGCGGCCAGTATAATGATGCGCACAGCGATGTGCGCATCGGGG
>CAZBEP010000045.1:0-1440 GCA_964490925.1 uncultured Eggerthellaceae bacterium
GCGCTCCCAGCCGCCGGCCGCGCCGGTGCCGCACATCGCAGCCGCCAGGCGACGAACAGGGCGCCCGCCGCAAGGAAAGCGACCGCGCCGAACACGGAGGCGCGCGTCCCCGCCGCCGTAATGAACGCGCCGCACAAAGACGTGCCGAGCGTGGTGCCGAGGTTTGCCGCCGTGAGGTAGAGCCCGTTGCCGAAGTCGGCCGCCTCGGGAGCCGCACGCGACACCATGAACTGGTTGGCGTTGTTCGCAAGCCCCGCGACGATGCCGAGCGCGCACACGACGACTACCGTCGCCGCGCCGAGCCGCCCCACCGCGAACAGCGCCGCGTACAGGGCGACGAGCGCAAACGGCGCTGCGGCGAGGGTCGCGCGCGGGCGGCGTCCGAGCGCATGCCCCGACGCCACGTTGCCGACGATGTTCATCCCGCCGTACGCGAACAGGGCAATGCTCACCCAGGCCGCGCTCATGCCCGACACCGTTGCGAAGAACTCCGACATGAAGCTGTAGAACCCGAACATCGCCCCGTTGATCGCCGCAGTCGCCAAAAGCGAGGCCCACAACACGGGCTTTTTGAGGATGGAGAGCTGGCGCGCGTACGTCATGCGCTCGGAAACCGGCATCGACGGGACGAACGCGATCGTCGCGACGAGCACGGCGATCGTCACGACGGCGAAGAACAGAAGCGCGGCCTCGAGCATCACCGTGCTCGCGAGGTAGCTTGCCACGGGCACGCCGAGCACCATGCCCGCCGACACTCCCACAAACACGCGCGAGGAGTTCTTCGCGCGCTCCGCCTCGGTCGCCCCCGTCTGCCCGCCTACGGCAAGCGCCAGGGAAACGTAGAGCGGATGGAAGGCCGCAGGCGCCACCCGGGCCGCCAGCAAAAGCTCGAAGGTCGGAGCGAATACGGCCGCCAGGTTGCAGACGGAAAACGCGCCAAGCGACAGCACCATGACCGCTTTGCGGTTCATCTTCGAGAACAAAAGCGGCATCGTCGGCCCCGCCACGGCGACGACGAGCGCGAAGGCGCTCACAAGCAGCCCCGCGTCCGGCACGCTCACGCCGAAACGCTGCGCCGCCTGCGGGACGATGCCCACCGCCCCCATCTCGGTGTTGAGGATGCCGAACACCCCCACCGCCAAGATGAAGATCAAAAGCCTGCCTCCGCCTCGCGCCATGATCGCTCCTCCCCTGGGAAACGCTGGTTGATTGCTTTCGCCCGAATCCGCCCTGTGCCTGAATCGATTGCGCCCGAAGCCTCCGTGAGGCGAAGTGGTCGATGAACTGAGGGAGGCGCCCGGCACGGGGAGCAGGCGCCCGGCACGGGGAGCAGGCGCCCGGCACGGGGCTTAAGGCGCGTGGAATGGATTGATCGGCGTTTCCCTTGAGCCGCTATGCGTGTTATGAGCCGCTATGCGAGGGAAAAAACGATCTCGACGT
>CAZBEP010000045.1:1540-3184 GCA_964490925.1 uncultured Eggerthellaceae bacterium
TGAGCCGCTATGCGTGTTATGAGCCGCTATGCGAGGGAAAAAACGATCTCGACGTCGCCCTCGCCGAGCGCCGCCCGCAGTGTGGCGGCGTCTGCCCCCTCGACCCTTCCGAGCCTCGTCAGCGTCCACGCGTTCTCGTCGTAGTACACGGTGATCTGGTTGCCTTGGTATAGGATGACATCCCCCGGCTGCACCTCGAGGGGCGTATCGTTTCGCGGCAGCGTCGTCCCGAGATCGCCGACCTTCTCCATGCCGCCGTAGTCCCTCATCGACACCGTGACCGGACCCGCCTCGAGCAGCTCGGCGAAGGCGCGGGCCGAGGAGTTGTCCTCGAGCACGGCGACAAAGACCTCGCCGTTCGCCTCCAAGTTGACGCGTATGGCCTCCATGACCCCTTCTCCTTCCTCGGCGGTCCCGCCCGCCCCGGCGGCCCCGGCGGCGACCTCGCCGGCAACATCGCTCCCGGCGGCGGCGTCGCCCCCGTCGATCATCTCGCCGACCTCCTCGCCAGCGGCCTCTTCCCAGGCAGCAGAGCCGTCTGCCCCGTCGGAGCCCTCGCCTGCGCACCCACCGGACGCCGCACACGCAAGCGCGACGAAAACGGCTGTCGCCGCTTTCCAGACAGCGCGCCTGCACGCCCTCATCGCAGCCCTCACAGGCTCGCGGCGAAGGCGCGGAGGCGCCGGGCCATCGCGGTCGACTTCGCCTCGGACGTCGTCGCCGTAAAGACCCCGCAGTCCCGTGCGCCGAACCATCCCGCGAGGTAGCTTCGGTAGATGCCCTCCGCATGGTCGTACACGCCGCGTGAGCCCGAGCAGAGAAACAGCGCCATCCTCGTGCAGCGCTTCGGCTTCATGCCCGCGTACGTGCGGTTGATCGCACAGTGCATCTGGCCGGTGAACGACCCGTAATACACCGGGCTCGCGATGACGATCATGTCCGCCTCGTCCCACAGCGGGTAGATCTCGTCCATGCCGTCGCGCTGGATGCACCTCCCGTCGCCGGCGCCGTGGCAGTGCTCGCAGCCGAGGCAGCCGTGAATGTCGAGTGCGGCGACGCCCACGACGTCGATCTCGTGCCCCGCCTCGCGGGCGGCCTCGGCAAACGCCCCGACCATCGCCGCAGTTCCGCCGGCGTCTCGCGGGCTTCCGTTCAACACGAGGATCCTCATTGCGTCCCCTCCCCCAACGCCCGATCCTCCCGATCTTCCCGATCCGAAACCCGCTCGACGAGCACCTCGTAGGCTCCCGACAGCGCATGCAGCCTTTCGAGGGGGCTCGTCACGCGCCCGATGTTCACCTGGTCGCCGTAGCGGCGGGAGTCCTGCTCGCCGTCGAAGAGCACCGCGAACCACCCTCCGTCGGGGTTGTAGTTGATGTCCCCGTTCGTCCATCCGAACCCGACCTGCGACTTTTCGTAGGGCAACTCGAAAGGGGCGGCTCCGCAGAAATCGATCCCCGTCCCCGAAACCCGCACGCGCACGGGCAGGAGCGCGGCGAACGCCCGCGCGGTTTCGCTGTCGCCGAGCACTCCTTCGATCCGCTCGTCGCCGAAATGCATGACGATGCGCACCCGTCCATCCATGAAAGCCTCCGTTTTCGTCTTTGCGGGCTCTTTCGCCTCCGCAGAGCCCGCGCCGCCGGG
>CAZBEP010000045.1:3284-4357 GCA_964490925.1 uncultured Eggerthellaceae bacterium
GCGCCGCCCGCGTCGCCGCGCAGCACCTGCGGCTTCCTCCCGCGCAGCCCGCACGTCCTGTGCGTCGCGGCGATCCCGGCATCCATTGTGGCGCGAAACATCATATATTACAATTACCTATGATTTATAGATACATATACGATTTCTCTATAGTAAGGACGGGCATGGACATCAGACAGCTCCGATACTTCCTCGCCGTCTGCGCGGAGGGGAACATGTCGCGCGCCGCGCAGGCCCTCCACGTCACGCAGCCGACGCTTTCCCGGCAGATCGCCGAGCTCGAGCGGGAGCTGGGATGCACGCTGCTCGTTCGGGGAAGCCGCAGCGTCTCCCTCACCGAACAGGGGCTGTACCTGCGCCGTCGCGCCGAGGAGATCGTCGATCTGGCCGACCGGACGGCATCGGAGCTCGTGCAGGGGGAAGGGCCGCTCGAAGGGGATGTGCGCATCGGGGCGGGTGAGAGCGAAGGGATGCGCGTCGTCGCCGAGGCCGCCCAGCGCTTTCGAGGGAGCCATCCGCACGTGCGCTTCCATGTTCGCAGCGGCAACGGGGCCGACGTCGCGGGCTGGCTCGATCAGGGCCTCGTCGACTTCGCCGTGCTCGTGTCGTACCGGGACGCCGGGCGCTTCGCCCGCATCCGGCTCGCCCCCGCCGACGCATGGGGCGTGCTTATGCGCGAGGATTGCGCCCTCGCGCGGCGAGCGGCCGTCTCCCCCGCCGACCTCGCCGGTCTGCCGGTCATCGCCTCCGCACAGGCGCTCGAGTCGGGAGAGCTGACCGCCTGGTTCGGCGATCTCGCCGACGACGTGGACGTCGCCGCGACCTACACCCTCGTGCTCAACGCCGCCGCGCTCGTGCGCGCAGGGGTCGGGTACGCGCTCGCGCTCGGGGGGCTCGCGCCGACCGGCGCGGGGTCGGGCCTCGCATTCCGACCGCTCGACCCGCCTGCGGCCTCCGCGATCGACTTCGCCTGGAAGCCGGCCGCGCCGCTCGCGGACGCGCCGAGGCTGTTCCTCGACGAGATGCGGCACGCCGCCGCCCGGCCGTAGGGCGCGCCGGCCGGAGCACGCACG
>CAZBEP010000045.1:4457-7936 GCA_964490925.1 uncultured Eggerthellaceae bacterium
CCGCGCTCGCGCAGGCGCGCTCGGCCGACGGCGAGGGCCGCCGCGAGCACGGCGACCGCGAACAGCGCGACGATCCCGAGGTCGCCGCCGACCCGCGCAAGCGCCTCCCCCGACAGCACGGAAGCGTCGCTCGCCGCCGAAAACGCATCGCACACCCAGTATCCCGGCGTGAAGCGCGCGACGTTGGCGACGGCCTCGCCCAGCATGTCGAGCGGCACCCATGCCCCGCCCATAAACGAAAACAGCGTGGCAAAGGCGTTGGCGACTCCGTGAACATAGGCTTCCCCCGCGCGCAGCCGCCACAGCAGAACCCCGACCGCGACCGCAAACAGGGCGTAGGCGAGCTGCGCGGAGACCACGACCGACGCAGGCGCCGCCGCCCCTTCGCCAAACGACCAACCGAACGCCGCGAGGCCGACCGCCGCTTCGAACGCCCAGACGGCAAGCCCGAACGCGACGCACGCCGCCCCCGCCTGCACGCCGAACGACAGGGACGAGACCGGCGAGGCGTGCAGGCGCCGGCGCGTGTCGGAGCGCTCGAGCGGCGCGAGGCAGACGGGCACGAACACGACGATGGAGACGAAGATGCTATAGATCGTGAATGCGGCGTAGGCGAGATACCCCTCCGACAGACCCTCTACCTCGTCGGCTTCCGCATACGCCACCGAGGCGGACTCCGCCGTCGCCTCGTCCGCCCAGGCCGCGATCTGCGCCGCGTCGGCATCCGTCGCCGCAGCGAACCCGTAGAGCGCCGAAGCGTAGGCGCGCACCCGCTCGTCCATGAGCGCACCGAGGGAGCTTTGATAGCTGATCACCGTCTCAAGCACCGGGGAGTCCTCGCCTGCGCGCGCCGCCGCAACAAGGCCCTCCCCAAAGCCTTCCGGGATCACGAGCACGTACGAAGCGCGATCCTTGGCCGCTGCATCCTGCAGGCCGTACGCGGAATCCTCCACCTCGACGGGCGTGCCGCTCGCAAGGGTGTACGCCGCCAGCGCGCGGGAAAGCTCGCTGCCGTCCCGATCGACGACGGCGACCTTCGGCGCCTCTTCCTCGAAAACGGCGTTTGACGAGGAGCCCGCAAAGCTTCCGACGGCAACCGCCGCAGCCGTAAGCGCAACGACGTAGATGAGCAGCAGGTGCCAGTGGCGCACCGCCACCTTTGCCGCAAGTTTACAGACCTGCATAGCGCTGCCTCCTCATGAGCGCAGCCGATGCGAGAAAGAGAACCGCCGCCATCGCCGCAAGGGCCGCAAGAGCCGTCGCGAACGGAGAGAGCGAGTCGTAGTACGCAAGGGCGTAGAACGCCTCGGCGATCTGCGCAGCGGGGTTTGCCGCCTGAATCCAGGGGAAGTGTTCAGACAGGTAGTCGGCAAACTGCATGGCGAACTCGCCGTACAGGCCGGCGGTGAGCGCGCCGACAGACGCCACCGCAACGCAGACGCCCGTCTTGGCGTCGGTCGAGATACGAGGAACCGCCCCGATGAACGAGCCAAGCGCCGTCGCCGTGAGCGCGCAGACCGCGCACGCGCCCAAGGCAAGGCCGTCCCGGCCGCCGAATTCGACGTCGAGCGCAATGCGGAGAAACGCGAACGCAACGGCGATGCAGGCAAACGCGCATATCCAACTCGCGCCGACGACCGTGATGAGCTGGCGCCCCGGCGACAGCGCGCTTACCTGGCAGCGCGCTCCGATCGGCGTGCAGTTCGCCCGCGCCTGCGCCACCGCATAGAGCGCCATGCTCGCGGTCATGAGGATCGTCATTGCGAGCAGCGCGTAGTAGTAGCGCGAGTAGCCGTCCGCGTCGACGCGGAGCACGTCGGCCTCCTCGGTCGCGACCATCGCACCCGAAAACGCCTCCGCCGCGCGCGCCGCATCGACCGCGACGCCGTCGGCCGCCGCGCGCACGAGCAGCTCGGAGACGGCCTGGCGCTGCAGGTAGGCGTCAAGCAGCGTCCGGATGACGGAGCGCTCGAGTTGGCTGCGGCTGTCCTCGTACGTGGGCACGACCATCTCGGGAACGCCGTCTGCGGAAAGGCGCACGTACGCCGCCGCCGTTCCCTCCTCCGCAAGCGCCAACGCGTCGCTTTCGCTCGCGACATAGGTCACGTCGAGCGCGGCCTCGTCGCCTTCGGACGCCGCATCGAGGAACGCCCGGAACGCCGGCCGCTCGGCAAGCGCGGCGTCCTCGACCACGGCGACGGGAACCGCCTGGACGCGGTAGAACTCCCCTATGTCGGAGAACATGAAGGAGAAGATGCTCCCCATGATGAGCGGAAACGCGATCACCCAGAAAAGATAGACCGGGGCGCGCAAGGTGCCGAGAACGGTGGATGCGAAGAGGGTTCCCATGAGCGCCCCCTAGTCGCGCAGCTCTTTGCCGGTGAGGGCGAGGAACACGTCGTTGAGGCTCGGCGGATCGACGGAGACGCGCCCCGGCGCCACGCCCTCGGCCTCGAGCGCGCCGAGCACGTCCATAAGGCCGTGCGCGCCGGCGGCGCACGTCGCGCGCAGCATGCCGCCCTCGAGCGAGGCGTCGATGACCGACGGCAGGGCGCGCACGGCGTCGAGCGCGCGGGGCGGCAGCGCTCCAACAGCCCGCCGCCCATCGCGTCCGGAAACGGCGTCGCACGCGCGGGGCGGCAGCTCGGCCGCTTCGACGACGATCTTCTCGCCCACGTCGACCATGGCCTTGAGCTCCTCGACCGTGCCCTCGGCAAGCGGCCGGCCGGCGTCCATGATCATGACGCGCCCGCAGATCTGCTCGACCTCTTCCATATAGTGGCTCGTGTAGACGATGGTCGCGCCCTCCTCGTTGAGCCGGAGGATCCCCTCGAGGACGGCGTTTCGGCTCTGCGGATCGACGGCGACGGTCGGCTCGTCGAGAAAGACGAGCTCGGGCTTGTGCGCGATGCCGCACGCGATGTTGAGCCGGCGCAAGAGGCCGCCCGAGAGCTTCTTCGGGCGGAAGCGCCGGTGCTGGTCGAGGCCGACGAACGCGATGGCCTCGTCGACGAGCGCGCGGCGGCGGGCGCGGTCGGACACGTAGAGGGCGCAGAAGCACTCGACGTTCTCCTCGACCGTCAGCTCCTCGAACACGGCGACCTGCTGGGGCACGACGCCGATGCGCCGCTTGAGGTCGTAGCGCGTCGGCGTCATCGCCTCGCCGAACAGCGCGATGGATCCCTTGTCGAACGTGAGAAGCTGCAGCATGCAGTTGATGGCGGTCGTCTTGCCGCAGCCGTTCGGGCCGAGCAGTCCGAACACCTCGCCCTTCTCTATATGCAGGTCGAAGTGGTCGAGCGCAACGACGTCCCCGTAGCGCTTCACGAGCCCTTCGACGGACACGACGTCCATGCGGTCTCCTTCCTCCGCTTTGACGGCAGGGCCGTCGGGCCTTTGACGGGCGGAGCCGTCGGGTGCTTGACGGGCAGGGCCGTCGGGCGCTTGACGGGCGGAGCCGTGGGGCGCTTGACGGGCGG
>CAZBEP010000045.1:8036-9613 GCA_964490925.1 uncultured Eggerthellaceae bacterium
GCCGCCGACACGTCGCGCGAGGCGCTTGCCGTCGCGCTCGGCCTCGGCGCGCTGTCCGTCGCCCTCGCGCGGCGCACGGAAACGGCGCGGCGCATCGACGAAGGCCGCCGACGCCTGCGCGACGATCTGCAGGAGCGGTCGCTCTCGCTCGAAGCGGCAAACCGCGACCTCGCCGACCGTCGCACCTACGAGCTGCGCGCCACCGTGCTCGAGGAGCGCGCCCGCATCGCGCGCGAGATCCACGACAACGTCGGACACCTGCTCACGCGGTCGATCCTCCAGGTCGAAGCCCTCCAGGTCGTGCATGCCGGCAACGCGCGCGTCCGCGCCGACTTCGCCGAAGTGGGCACCGCGCTCCACGAGGCGCTCGACACCGTGCGCGCAAGCGTCCACGACCTGCGCGACGACGCGATCGACCTGTCCGTCCAGGTGGAACGCGCGGCGCGCGCCTGCCCGATCAAGGTCGCGCGCACGGTCAGCGTCGGCGACGCGCCGCCCGACGTTGCGTCCTGCCTGCTCGCCGTCATGCGCGAGGCGCTGTCGAACGCGGAGCGGCACAGCAACGCGACCCGCATCGAGCTTTCGCTCATCGAGCATCCGGGACTGTGGCAGCTGTCCGTGCGCGACAACGGAACGCGCCCGCCCTCGCCCGGCTCCGGACGCGGCATGGGGCTTCAGTCGATGGAGGAGCGCGTGCGCGCGCTCGGCGGGACGTTCCGCAGCGGGTTCGAGGCCGCGCCCCCGACGCGCGGAGCGCGCAAGGCAGGCAGCTCCGAAAGCGGCGGCAGAACGACAAGCGGGTTTTTCGTGTTCGCGAGCATTCTGAAAACGGCGCCGGGAAGCGCGCGCCACGTCGAAGGAGGGCTGCAATGAGGGTGGCTGTCGTCGACGACGATCGGCTCGTATGCGCATCGCTTTCGGTCATCCTCGGGGCGCAGGACGACATCGAGGTCGTCGGCACCGGATCCGACGGCGACGACGCCGTCTCGCTGTTCCTCGAGCGGCGCCCCGACGTCATGCTGCTCGACATCCAGATGCCCGGGCGCGACGGGCTGTCCGCCGCCCGCGAAATCCTCGAGCGCGACCCGCAGGCGCGCGTCGTGTTCCTCACGACGTTCTCCGACGACGACTACATCGTGCGCGCGCTGCGCTACGGGGCGCGCGGCTACCTCATCAAGCAGGACGTCGCCGCCATCGCACCGGCGCTGCGCGCCGTCATGAGCGGTCAGAGCGTGCTCGAGGGCGAGGTGCTCGCGAAGGTGCCGATCGCGGCGGCCGGCGAGGACGGATGCCCGCCTGCGGCGCCTCCTGCGGAACCCGATGTTCGATCGACGGCGTTTCCGCAGCTCACTGAAAGGGAGTTCGAGATCGTGCGCCTCGTGGCGGAAGGGCTCGACAACCGCGAGATCGCCGCGCGGGCGCACCTGGGCGAGGGGACGGTGCGCAACCACGTGAGCGCGATCCTCTCCAAGCTCGGCCTCAAGAACCGCACGCAGATCGCCGTAGCGTACTACCGAGCCGGCGGCCGGCCGTAAGGTCGGACACCCGGAGAGCGCAGAAGAACCGAAGGGAACCCG
>CAZBEP010000046.1:0-9587 GCA_964490925.1 uncultured Eggerthellaceae bacterium
TTCAGGCGCGCAGGCTCCGGTCGCGACGTCGGTCATTTCACGCTCCCTCCCCCGTCGAGACCCGCGAAGGCGCGGCGCTTCGAGCCCGCGCCCGCCTCGTCGGCATCGAAGAGAAACCTCAGCTTCATAAAGGAGTTGAGATCCCACCCGGCACGCCAGTCGAACAGCAGCTCGAGGTAGTGGATCGCGGGAACCTCGCGCTGCGCCATCGTGAGCTGCCAGACGCAGCTCACGCACGGCGTGACGATGGCGTCCGCGCCCGCCTCGACGGCCTCGCGCCCGTTGCGCTGCGCAAGCTCGTCCGCCGCGGCGTCCTTGCCCGCAGCCCGCGCGATCGACCCGCAGCACAGCGAGCGCGCACCGCAGTGCTCCTGCTCGACGATGAGGCCGGCTCCGAGAATCTCGCGCACCGAGGCGGCGAACTCCCCCGTCTCGCGATCGGGGCACGAATCGTGCACGGCGAACTTCACGGGATGGTCGATCATGCCGCCGACAGAGGCCCCCGCCACGCGCTGCGCCACCTCCGGATCGATGCGGTACCCGAGGTCGGCAAGCACGCGCGACAGCGGCACGACCTCCACGCCCGCCGTCGCCTCGTCGGCGGCAAGCAGCGCGCGCAGCGCCTTCACGCAGTTCGGGCACGCGGCGACGAAGCGCTTGACGCCTGCGGCCGCCACGTGCGCGCGGAAGTCCTCTTCAAACGCCGCCCGGACGGCCTGCCCGTCTGGCTCGTAGGAGAGGATCTTTCCGCAGCAGAGCAGCGACACGCCGTCGGCAGCCCCGGCCTGCGCGAGCAGGTCGGCCACGGGCCGCACGAGCGGCATCATGTAGTTGACGAACGAGCATCCCGGGAAGAACACGGACTCCGCCGCGCGGCTTTCCGCCCCCGGCTCGACGTCGGCAGTAGTGTTCGGGTAGCGGCAGACGACATGCGCGCCGGTAAGGGCGTCGTCGAACTCGTACGTTTCCATTCCTCGCCCCCCTTCCCCCGAATACAGCCGAAAAGCGGAGCTTTTGCCATGCAGGCCGCCGAAAGGACGGCGAGCGGGGCTGGGGCGCCCGAGATCGCAGAGGTCTCGGGGACGCAGCGTGCTTCGCTCCGTAAGCCCCGGAACCGCCGCGAGGTCAGGCGCATCCAGCCCCGCACAGCGTCAGGCTCGCGTACCGTGCCTTCGACCCGGCACGCAAGCTAAAAGATGTTCTCCCCGTACTTCCATTTCGTAATGAAAAGCGCGTCCTCTTTGGGGAGCTTCGTGTAGTACGCGTCCTCCCCGGGGATCTCGCGGCGCTCGTCAGAAAAGACCACGAGGAAGCGAAGCAGCAGACCGCCCGCAAGCACAAGGACGGGCGCCACGACGCTCGAGACATCCCCGCTCGTCGCCACGTAGAGGAACTCGGGGACGAGCAGCCCGACGAAGATCATGCCGACCCAGAAAAGCGGAGCGGTGCGGCCGCGGGTCCAGCGGACGGCGACCGCGTGGGCGGTCGTGTTGCCGGCGCCGAGGAAGGAGAGCACCATCACGAGCAGAACCACGAGCTCGGCGGCGACGAGCACGACGTCGATAAGGTGGATGATCTCATGTATGACATGCGCGACGCTGAGAGCTTCGAGCGTGTAGGGCGCAGGCCAGCCGCCGAGCAAAAGCGAGATTGCGGCGCATGCCGTCGAAAACGCAGACACCGTGAAGAGCACGGGCAGCGCCGGCGTCGCCCAGAAGGAATGCGCCTTCAGGCTCGACAGCAGGATGCCGGTGTAGAGCATGACGCAGAAGCCCGTGATGCCCGCAAGCGCCAGCAGCACGTCGCGCGCCGGGGTAAGCAGATTCGCGATCGACGAGAACCACTCCCACGGAACGAAGGAGCAGAACCACAGGAAGCCGCAGATGAGGCACACGGACAGAATGCGAGCGCCCCAGCAGATGATCGAGGTGGACTTGATGAACACGCGCGGGAACACGAGCGGTTGGCCGAGCTCGAACACGAGCAGGAAGCAGCCGAACGCAAGCGCGACGATCGCGACGAGGCAGGGCAGCGCAAATGCCTGCTGCACCATCATGACCGCATAGGGCACGGCCGACTCGAACTCAACGAGCATCGGCGCAACGAAGAAGCTGAGCACTGCGGCGAGGCAGAAGATGCCGCCGCCCAGGCCGCCGAGGAACAGATAGGTGGCGATGGGCCATTCCCAATAATGATGCCTCATTTAAGCCTTACCTCCCAACTCAGGAATGTAGTAGATCTGCGGGCCGGTGCCGAGATCCTCGAAGAGGCGCTCCGTTTTCACCGAGCCGATGAGCTTCGAAACGTCGCTTTCGGGATCGTCGAGGTCGCCGAAGATGCGGGCCTTCTGGTGGCAGGTGTCCACGCAATACGTGGAGATCTTGTCGCCATGCTTCGCGGCGTAATGGCGCCGGTCGCGGCAGAACGTGCACTTGCGAATGAATTGGTGCAGGCGCGGCTCGACCTTCGACTGGTCGCGCATGCCGTACGGGCACGCGTTCACGCACTCCTTGCAGGCTGTTACCTCCTCGTCGTCGATCCACACGGTGCCGTCCTCGTCCTGCTGGCTCGCGCCGGTCGGGCAGCACGGGACGCAGGCAGGACGCTCGCAGTGCATGCACAGAAGCGGCATCCATTCGCGGTGGACGTTGGGCCACGTGCCCTGGACGCCCTCGGTCACCACCGGGTTGTACACGATGTCGATCGGCACCTCGTTCCACGTACGGCAGGCGACCGTGCAGGAATGACAGCCGATGCAGCGGCGCTGGTCGATGACCATGCAGTAACGCGTCATGTTCTACTCCTCCTCTTCCGCCGCAGCCGCCTGCTCGACGGGCTGGTATTCCATCGTGTACCGGGTTCCCGTCGCGTCGTCGACGAGATGGCCCGTCGCAGCGTCGTAGCGCCAGCCGTACCACGCCTCATGGAAGTCGTTCGTCTCGGGATCGATGAGCCAGCCGGACTCGGGGTTGTACACGTAGGGCTTGCCCGCCAGCTCGGCGTAGCCGCGCTCGACGTTCCACGTCAGGTTCTCGGGAACCTCGTACGGCGCGGCCTCGGTGCCGGGGTAGCAACGGATGCCCGCGATGTAGGGGATTTCCTCGTACTGCATCGTGTACTTCTTGCCCGTCTTGTCGTCCACAAGGCACTCCTCGTTGGAGTCGTAGCGCCAGCCGTACGATGCCTCGTGGTAACCCTTCGTTTTCGGGTTGATGAGCCAGCCGGACTCGTCGAAGCGATAGAACTCGGTGCCGTATTCGCCGTCGATCTTCTTGTACAGGCCGTTGTTCTGCCAGACCCACACGTAGCCCTCCGGAACCTCGACCTCGGGCTCGGGCATATCGAACGGGATCTTCTCGCGAGCGAGCCGCATCTCGCTCGGCATCATGTGGATGCCGGGGGTCAGGTCGGACCCTGGGATTGAGAACTGCGCGTCCTCGGGCTTGTACGCTTTGTCAAGCTCGCCGCACTTGTAGACCTTGCACATGAGGCCGCGGTTCGCCCAGGAGCCGCCCATCGGGTCGCAGTCCCAATCGTCGACCGAGGTGAGCACGTTGACGTTGGACTCGAGGCAACCGAAGGGGTTGTCGAGGTCGGCCGAGCCGTCGCGCTCGGGGAACCACCAGCCGCGCGGGCACATGACGGTGCGCGGGTCGACCACGGGCTCGACGTTGGCGCGCATCTTGATGCGGCCGCGGCGCGTCTCGATCCAGCACCAGTCGCCCTCTTCGATGTCGAGCTTCTCGGCAAGCTCCGGATTGATCGCGAAGTAGGGATCGGGATACAGGTAGCGGATCGCCTGCATGTTGAAGTGCTCGGAGTGGTGGAACGGCATGAAGCCGCCGCCCGTGGTGAGCACGATCGGATACTCCTCGGCGATCTCGGGCGTCTCGAGCTCGCTCTCGATGGGGCCGACGTATGACGGCATGCCGTCGTAGCCGAGCTGACGCAGGATGGAGGAGTTCAGCTCGACCTTGCCCGACGGCGTCCAGAAGCCGTTGTTGTGGACGAACTTGTTCTGGTGCAGCGGCGGGTAATACATGCGGAACATGTCGACGAAGTCGTTCCAACCGCCGACCGGCAGGCCGAGCGGCTTGATGATGGCGGAGTACGCCTCCTCGATCGTCTCCCACGGCCAGTTCTCCGGATCCTGCCCGCAGGCCAGGCCGAGCTTGCGCCAGAACGAGAAGTCGTCGTGGCGGTCGTACTTCGGCTGGATGGCGCGGCGGCCCCCCATGACCGAGTCGGTGGCGCCGTAGTGAGTGACGATGATCGGGCGCTCGAGAGCGCCGGCCGCCGGAAACACATAGTCGGAGAACAGGGCCGTCGGGGTCATCCAGTACTCGACGGTCACGAGGAACTCGACCTTCTTGAGCGCGGCGAGCGTCATCTTCGCATCGCCGTAGGAGTTGACCGGGTTCGTCGCGCAGCAGACGAGCGCGCGGATCTGGTACGGGTCGCCCGTGAGGATGGCCTTGAACACGCTCGGGCCGTGAGCCTCGCAGAACCACTCGGCCGGCAGCGTCTTGCCCCAGGTGCGCTTCGCGTTGTCGGAGATGAGCTGATAACCCGGCCACGAGGTGAGCTTGAACTTGTCGGAGCCGATCTGCTTGGCCTTCTGCTCTTCGGGGAGCAGGTCGTTCAGCTCAAGCTCCTCGTCGGTAAGGTAGTTGATCGCCGGGCCGGGCATGCCGTCGCCGCCGGGAACCTCGAGGTTTCCGCAGATCGCGCGGATGCACTGCAGCGCCATGGAGGTGGAGGTGGAGGTGCGGCCGAGCTGGTCCCACGTGCAGCCCCACTGGATGCAGCCGGGGCGGTTCATCGCGTACAGGCGCGCGGCCTCGCGGATCTTGTCTGCCGACAGCCAGGTGATGGGGGCGGCCCACTCGGGCGAGTACTCGGCGACGCGCTCCCTGAGCTCATCGAAGCCGTCGCACCACTGCTCGACGAACGCGTAGTCGTAGAGGCCCTCGTAGATGATCGTGTGCAGCATCGAGAGCGCGAGCGCCAAGTCGGTGCCCGGGCGCAGCGGCAGCCAGAGGTCGGCCTTGGAGGCCGTCTCGGAGTAGCGCGGGTCGACCATGACGATCTTCAGGCCGCCCTTTTGCAGGTCGGTATAGCCGCGCATGCTCGGCAGCGAGGACGCGCCGGGGTTCATTCCCCACAGGATGAGGCTTTTCGCTCCGCCGAGATCCGTCTCGAACGGCGACCAGCCGGCGATGGCCGTCTCGGCCATGAACGTCGGGATCCAGCACAGAAGCGCGTTGTGGAAGCCGTTCGGCGTGCCGAACTGGTTGAGAAAGCGACGGCGCGCAAAGTCGTCGGTGCGCGTCGTGCCGCCCGCAGAGGCCACCGCCTCGGCGCCGCTTTCTGCCTTGATCTGGTTGAGCCTGTCGGCGACTTCCTGGATCGCCTGGTCGTACGGGATCTTCTGCCACTTGCCCTCGCCCTTTTCGCCCACGCGCTTGAGCGCATGGTTGATGCGGGCGGGGTGGTTGACGTGGAGCAGAGCGCTCGTGCCGCGGCAGCACAGCCCGCCCATGTTGGAGTAATCGGGATCTCCTTCGATCTTGATCACGTCCCCGTCTTTGACATAGGCAAGAACACCGCAGTTCGCGTGGCAGAAGTAGCACAGCGACTTCACCATCTCTACGCCAGGAGCATGGATATCGATTTCCGCCATCTACCTTCCCCTCTTCTATCTCGTCTCTCCTCTATACCCTCGGCGGCCGCGTCTCCTCGCCCGAGAAGGCATAGCTTTCCGCACGCGCGCATCGTCGAACGCGGCGACCCGCATGGCGGATCGTAGGAGAACTCGGCGATGCGCGCATCGCACCGGCAAGACTAAAATCACCCCGTCCCTAGGTCTGCCGGCATGAAACACCGCTCTGATTATACGTACCGCATCGCACCGTCCTCTCTCGAGCCTGCACCGAAAGCGCAAATCGCCGACATCCCTATGGTGAGCGGCATATAATGGACAGTGTACAGTATTTACTCGGGGAGGCGACGCGTTTTCGCGGCTCGTTTCGCGGATCCGCTTCACGGGTTCGTTTCGCAGGCTCGCTTAACGGGTTCGCTTAACGGGCTCGTCTCGCGGGTTCGTCATAATGCGTGCGACGCCGAAGGGACGGCGAGGGAGCAGACATGGCGCGACATTCATTCACATTCATGGGCACGGGGGCGGGCTGCGGCGTGCCGGCGTTCTTCTGCGACTGCCCCGCCTGCGAGGAGGCGCGGCGCGACCCGCGCGCACGGCGCGGCTGCTGCGGCGCCATGGTGCGCGGCGGAAAGACGCTGCTCATCGACACGCCGCCCGACATCCGCCACCAGCTCAACCGCGAGGGCGTGCGCGTCATCGACGAGCTGCTCTACACGCACGCGCACTTCGACCACCTCGGCGGGATGGGCGAACTCGAATATCTGATGCGCCTCGTCACGAAGAAGCCGCTGCCTACCTACGGCAGCAGCGAGGCGCTCTCCGGCATGCTCGCGGAGTTCCACTACATGGACGACGTGCTCGACTGCCGCGCGCTCGCGCCGTTCGAGACGCACGAGTTCGACGGCGTGCGCTACACCGCGCTGCCCGTCGCGCACGCGCCGGGCGCATACGGCTACCTTATCGAGGCGGGCGAGACGCGCCTGTTCTACGCCTCGGACACGGCGCGGCTGCCCGAGGCGACGGCCGAGCGGGTGCGCGGCGTCGACGTGCTCGCGATGGACGCGACGTTTTGGAAGAAGAACTGGTCGCCAGGCGCGCACCACAGCGTGCAGGAGTGCATCGACGAGGGGATGGAGCTCGGAGCCGGGCGCATCTACCTCACCCACCTCGCGATGCACTACGACGAGCCGATCACGCTCGCCGAGCTCGAGGCGTTCTGCGACCGCTACGAGGGGCGGGTGCGCCCCGCCGCCGACGGCATGGCCATCCCGCTCGATTAGCGGCGCTTCAAGCCGGCGGCGCACGACGCTGTCCGAAGCCGAAGGAGAGCGCGGGATTCTGCCCGAAACCGAAGGAGAGCGCGGGGCGCCGCGCCGACCGCATGCGCGCCCCGCGCAAAGCGAGCTACTGCACGCCTGCCGTCACCGACGTAGATGCGGCCATCTCGCGTTCCCACTGGCTCTGCTCCTCCGGCGTCATGATGCGCGCGAAAGAGCCGTCCTCAAGCTCGGCCTGGGCAACGGAGGCGTCGTAAACCTCCTTCGAAATGCTGCCGTCGCGATACTGCCGCTCAAGGTCGTCGAGATAGTCGGACGCGTCGGAGTCCGAAGCGAGAGGCAGGGCGCTCAGGGCGGCGGCGAGGTCGTCGACGCCCAGCGCGTCGGCAAGGACCTCGCCCGTGACCTCGTTCACGAACTCGCCCGTCTCGTCGAGCCTCCAGACCTCGGATCCCGTCGTGTTCAGGTAGTAGTGGCTCCCTTCGGTGTTGTGGTTCGCCCCGTTCGAAATCGTGTACAGAAACAGCAGGTATTCGCCTCCGGCCTCGAAAGAGGGCGCGTTGTGGTTGACGGTCGCGACAAGGCTCCCCTGCCCGCCGAGCACGCGCACGGCGATGACGGACGGATCGTCCGCATAGGCCGCAGGAGGGTCGGGCGGGCCTGTGCACGGCGAAACCTCGCCCGCATACGCCTCGGTGACGCGGAAGTAATAGTCAGTGAAGAACTGCGGATCGCCCGAGCCGACCGGATCGACGAGAAACGGCTCCGACGTTCCGAGGAACGTCGCGCTCGCGACGAGGTCGGACATCGCGGCAAGCTCGGACGGCGTCGCCGCAGCGTAGAGCGTGGAGACGTTTTGCGTGACCACGGCGTCCTCAGTGCCGGCATCCGCCCCGCTTTGGGCCGTTGGAGCCGACGAGCACGCTGCGAGCAGGACGGCCGAGCAGAGGGCGACTGAGCCGACCGCAACGCAGGCCGCCGCGACGCTCCTGCGGGCTTTCCCATCGATGCTCTTCCGCTTCATCGAGCCACCTCCTTAGTACCCTGCGTGCAATCCGTTGATCTCGTCCGACGCACGCCTTCTCGACGCCGAGGCCCGCGCCCGCGCGCGGCGCGCCATGCGCCGACGGAGCCGCCGACAAGACCGCGCGCCCCAGGCGAGGCTCCGGCAAGGCCGCGCGCCCCAGGCGAGGCGCCCTCCCCTTCGGAGGGACGGCACCGCCTGGCTCGATGCGACGATTGTACTTTGGCGAGCATGCCGTAAGCGGAGACGGTTCGTTTCGCACCTGAGCGATTGGTTTCAGTGAGTTTTCAGAATGTGTCCGCGTGCGGGCGATCCCACACGCCGACCACGATGCCGATGGCGAGCCGGGGACTTTCCGACGTAGCCACCGAACCGTCCCACGCGTCGCTCGCAGCGCCGACGGCTGCGGGGCTCCGACAGCCGCAGCGCGCATCGGGTGCCGCGCGTCCCGCTCTGCATGACATTGATCGTCAGATAACTTTAATCTAAACTTAAAATAATTATCGTCGCCGAAAGGCGGGGGCAGGCATGAACATCGCCCAACTCGAATACCTTGCCGCGTTCGCGCGCACGGGAGACTACGGCGCGGCGGCGACAGACTGCTTCGTGACGCCGCAGGCGATCTCGAAGTCCATCCGCCTTCTTGAAAGAGAGCTCGACATCGCAATCGTCGAGAGGGCCGGGCGGGGTGCCTTCCCGACACAGGCCGGGATCGCCCTCGCGCGCCAAGCGCAGCGCATCATCGACGAGATCGCTGCCCTCAAGGTCATTTCGCACCAGCTGAAAGAGACGGCCGAGCGCAGCGACACGATCTGCATTGCGATTGCGACGACGTTCGAAAGCGGGGCGCCCGTGTCCCGACACCTCGTTCAGCGGTTCTGCGAGGAGGGAGGGCCGCGCCCCGTCGTGATCGAGCACCTGCCCGACATCTGCCTCGCCGCCGTAGAAAGCGGGGCGGCCGACTGCGCCCTCGTCGCGGGACGCGCAGACGAGCCGGCCTTCGCAAGCAAGCACATAGGGCACGCGAGGACGATTGCGCTCTTTTCGCAGGAGCACGACACGTTTCGAGGGGCGACCGCAACCGTCGCAGACCTCTCAGGCCGACGCGTTGCCCTTCCCACCGACCTGCGCTGCCTCTACCCCCGGCTCGTCGAAAGCGCTGCTCGATGCGGCATACGACTCTCGTTCGAGGCGGTGGCGCCGACCCCGAACGCCTACCGCGCCTTCCTCGAACGCGCGGGCGTCGTCCTCGCATACGAGAACGCCCCCCTTGCGTCGCTTCCCGGCACCGCCGCTGCGCCCTTCGCCCTCGAAAACGACGTCGCCGGCGTACCGGTGCTCCTCGTCATGAGGGCGGACGACCCGCCGCCGTGCGCCGACGAGCTGCATCGCTTCCTCTCGCGGGAAGTCGGCCTCGCAGACGACTTCCAGACGGGAGGTTCGCCGAACTGATCGGATTTATGGATATTGGTGGCGCATGGTGCGTATTCCGTGCGCTCACGCCGCCTGCAAAGAAATTCAAACGAGAATTGAGGTGGGGGTGGACATGAGTCATGAAGTCGATTGGCGCTTACGTGCGAGGCGTACTAGCCGCCTCGTTGATGGAGACGACGGAGAAATAAAA
>CAZBEP010000047.1:0-9585 GCA_964490925.1 uncultured Eggerthellaceae bacterium
AAGGATCTGCGTTCCGCCTCCGTATCCCTCTGCATCTCCTCGGCGAAATTTATGCTTTACCTTGCTTTACATATACGCGCCTTCTGCAGACCGAAGAATCTTACACGGGAAGACCCTCCCCGCGCATATTCGGGAAGGGTTATTCACCTCCTCTCGCGACCCACCCCCCACAGGCAGACCGAGAATCATGGTGGAAAATGTGGAAAACTCGTTTTCGATTCGAGAACTCCTGTGAAAATCGTTTTTCGGCATGTTTGAAACGCCGTCGGAAACCTCGTCCAAAACTTTGAGGATCTATTGTATCCTTATTGTGAAATAGTTTCTTTTTCGGTCATTCATCTGGGATTATTCATCAACGATCAGAAAAAACCGCTTCGTTGGCACCGGGAGGGGAACCCTTTTTCCGAAGGATGCCAAACAGATGTTTCTACGACTGCCGACCATCTGGGAAAACCTGAAAATCGGTTTTGTCAAGTATCTTTTTCAACAGCGTGGGAATTTCTTCACCGCCGTCCCTCCCTTTGTTTTCAATGTTTTCAACTTTTCTTGAATATTTTGTTAAAAACTATAAAAGCCGTCATGAAATATCATTTTTCAAATACGAGAAAAGAAGGAAACCAGACGTTTTCAACCAAGGGGCAGGCATTTTTCGAGAGATTTTCGATAAAAGCCGATACAATAGACTGAAAGTTTGAGAAACCGATGAAACGACGAGTGAGCTGAGCGGACGGTGGACGAAGGAATCGAGCGGACAGAGGAGGAAGAGGCCGCGCGGAGCGCGCCGCTCGGATACGACCGCGCCCTCGCGCCCGCGCGCATCGCCTGCTACGACTCCCCGAAGGCGGCCCCGCGCGTCGTCGAGGTGCCCCCGAACACGACGCTCGAGTACATCGAGGAGCTCGCCGCGCGCGTCTACGAGCTTTCCCATGCCGCAGGGGGAGAGATCGCCTACACGGCCATCAGGGAGGTTGCGGAGAACTTCATCCACGCGCGCTTCGCCGAGGTAGTCGTGTCCATCCTCGACCAGGGGAACACGATCCGCTTCGCCGACCAGGGGCCGGGCATCGACCACAAGGACCGGGCGATGCGGCCGGGTTTCACCTCGGCGACCGAGCCGATGAAGCGGTTCATCCGCGGGGTCGGGTCGGGGTTTCCCCTGACGGCCGAATACCTCGAGGCTTCCCACGGCTCGATCGTGATCGAAGACAATCTGACGGCCGGCGCCGTCGTCACGCTCAGCCTCGTCGAGCGTCCCGCCATCGAGACGAAGCGCGCGGAGCGGACGGAGCGCGCCGCTCCCCTCGAGCCGTCGTCCCCGCTCGTCCCCCCCCTCACCGACCGCGAGAGGCTCTTCATCCCGCTGTTCCTCGACGCCGGGCCGCTCGGGGTCACCGACCTCGTCTCGCTGACGGGAGTGCCGCAGTCGAGCACGTACGTCGTTCTGAAAAGGCTCGAAGAGGCGGGCATCCTCGAAAAGACGGCCGGACAGAAGCGCGTGCTGACCGACTTCGGATTCCGCGTCGCGCGCTCCCTCTCGTCGTAGGAGCCGCCCCCCGACGCCCGTCCTGGCCTTATACTGTCATTGCAACCGACACCGCCGGCTTATACGCAACGCAAAGGTGGGGCCTATGGACTTCAACGACCTCGACGCCGTGTGGAAGGCGACGTGCGAGCAGGTGAAAACTTACAGCGGCATAGATCCGAGCCAGATCAACGCGTTCTTCTCGCGCCTGCACCCCCAGGCGGCGAGCAGCGGGTTCCTCATGCTCACCGCAGACAACGGCTTCATCAAGTCGTGGGTCGAGCGCCACTACGTGGGAGCCGTCAAGCAGGCGCTCGAAGACCTCGCCGGAGTCCCGTTCACCGTCCTCATCGAGGCGGACGAGCCGGCCTCCCGCCAGGAACCCCCGCGCGCAGATCACCAAAGCCCCGAGCCCGCCGCGCGAGCGCAGGACCCTCCCCGGTCGGACGAGGGGAGGAGGGCGGCCTCCCCGCCGTCGAGCCCTTCCCCCCGCGAAGAGGCTCGCCCGGCGGCGGAAAGCTGCGGCGACGTGGGGCTTTCGGGCGCGATATCGACGCTCACCTTCGAAAACTTCGTCATCGGCGACTCCAACCGCATGGCGTACTCCATGGCGGTCGCCGTCGCGGAGACTCCGGGAAAGGCCCATCTCAACCCCCTGTTCATCTACGGCAAGAGCGGCCTGGGGAAGACCCACCTCATACGGGCCATCCAAAACTACGTCAACGAGACGATGCCGTCGATGAGGACCGTGTACGTCGACTCGGCCGAACTGCTGAGCGACTACACGGAGGCGTCCGCAGCCCACGACGTCGAGAAGGCGAGCTTCAAGAACTTCAAGACCAAGTACGAGGAGGCCGACGTTCTCCTCATCGACGACGTCCAGTACTTCCAGGGGAAGAAGCAGACGCTCGACATCGTGTTCCAGATATTCAACGACCTCACGAAGCAGGGGAAGCAGATCGTGCTGTCTGCCGACCGCGCGCCGAAGAACATCGACATCGACGAGCGCTACAAGACGCGGTTCAACTCGGGCGGAACGTTCGACATCCAGCCCCCCGAGATCGAAACGAAGATCGGGATCGTGAAGATCTTCATCGAGGAGTACAAGGCGAGCGAGCGGAACCCCTCGTTCTTCGTCCCCGACGACATCGTGAACTACATCGCCGAGGCGAGCGGGTCGAACATCCGCGAGCTCAAAAGCGCCGTCACGAAGGTCATATACCAGATGGAGTTCTTCGACAGGCCGGACATCTCGCTCGACGAGGTGAGGAAGCTCCTCGAGAACCACTTCTCGGGAGGGGCGTCGAAGCGCCTCTCCACGGCGGACATCCAGCGCGAGGTCGAGTCCTTCTACAAGGTGAGCCATGCCGACCTTATCGGGAAGAAGCGCACGCGCAACATCGTCTACGCCCGACAGATCGCGATATACCTCTGCCGCCAGATGCTCGACCTCCCCTACAACGACATCGGGAAGCGCTTCGGCGGGAAGGACCACTCGACCATGCTCTACTCGTTCACCAACGTCGAGGAGAAGATGAAGGAGAACCGCGAGATGCGCGAAGAGATCGAGGCGCTGCGCCAGATCATCCTCGAATCCTGACGGCATCCGTGGAGGAGCGGGGGAAGGGCGATTCGGGAACAGGGGAAACCGGAGAGGCTGCGTTTTGCGGTGGAGGGGGGGAGCGGGTTCTCCCGATGTTCTGAATACAGGGAATCGATGTTTCACGTGGAACGACGGGGTTTATCAACGTATCAACCGCGATTATTATTACTATTATAGAAAACCATATCTATTAATAGAGGGGGAGGGCGCAAGCCGGTTTTTCCCCGACCCGAGGAGCCGCCATGAAGTTCAGCATCAACCAATCAGAGATCGCGCGCGCCGTCTCCACCGCGTCGAAGGGGGTGTCGACCCGCTCCACCCTGCCCGTCCTCTCGGGGATCCTCGTCGAGGCGTCCGGGGACGAGGTGGTATTCCAGGCGACCGACCTCGAGCAGTCGATCCGCTACCGCGTCGCCGCCCTCGTCGAGGAGGAGGGGGCAACCGTCATCCCCGGCAAGCTGGCCGGCGACATCGTCAAGAACCTCCCCGACGCCGCCGTCACGGTGGAGACGGACGGCACGAGCGCGACGATATCCTGCGCCTCGTCGACGTTCTCGGTGAATGCGCTCGACCCGGCCGACTTTCCGAGCTTCCCCGAGGTCGACGTGAGCCAAACGGTCGAGATCCCGTTCGACGCGTTCTCCTCCATGGTTCGGCGCGTCGGGCGCGTCGTGTCGCGCGACGAGAGCCGCGCGATCCTCACCGGCATCCTCGTGACCGTCGAGGGGGAAGACGTGAGGATGGTCGCCACCGATTCGTACCGCCTCGCCGTCGGGTCGTTCTCGCTGCCCGCCCCCGCCGCCAACGGATTCGAGGCCGTCATCTCGGGCTCGTTCATGTCGGGAATCGCCTCGCTCGACCGCTCGGAAGACCCCGTCTCCGTCTCGCTGTCCGAAAACCAGATCGTCGTGTCGTACCAGTCGACCGTATTCGTGAGCCGGCGCATCGAGGGGAAGTTCCCGAACTACCGGCAGCTGCTTCCCTCGTCGCACGCGCTCCGCGTCGGCATGAACCGGGAGAAGCTCTCCGCCGCCGTGAAGCGCGCGTCCGTCCTCGGATCCCCGTCATCGCCCATCCGATTCGACATCAGCGTCGCTTCCCGGACGGTGCAGCTGTCGATCGCGCAGCAAGACGTCGGGTCGGCGAGGGAGATCGTCTCCTGCACGGGGGAGGGGGCAGACATAGAGATCGCCTTCAACTGCTCCTATGTGCTCGACGGCCTTTCCGCCGTGGGAACGGAAACCGTGTACCTCGAGGCGGTCTCTCCGACCAAGCCGGGGATCTTCATGGCGGGCGAGAGGGATCGCTTCCTCTACCTCGTCATGCCGGTGAGGGTGTCTTAGGCGATGCCCCGCCGGGTTCGCCGCGAGGGCGCCGGCGCGCCCCGAGCGGGCGGCGCCGCATGACGGTGGCCGTCGACCGCATCGCGTTCGATCGGTTCCGATCCTACGATCGCTTCGAGCTGTCCGGCATCGGGCGCCTGACGGTGCTCGTGGGGGAAAACGCGGTCGGAAAGACGAACGCCGTCGAGGGCATCCAGCTCGTCACGGCGCTCTCGTCGTTTCGCCGCCCCCGCGTCGCCGATCTCGTGAAGGAGGGGGAGAGGGCCGCGCGCGTGGAGGCGTCGCTGTCCGGCGGGGGGCGGCTGCTCGAGGTGTCCCTCGAGATCGAGGGGGGCATGCGCCGCTATCGGCTCAACGGCAAGCCGAAGCGGGCCGCAGACCTCAAGGGCACGGCCCCCGCCGTCTCGTTCTCCCCCGACGACCTCTTGATCGCGAAGGGAGGGGGATCCGCCCGCCGCGCCGCGATCGACGACCTCGGCGGGCAGCTCTCCCCCCGCTACCTTCGGCTGCGGAGCGACTACGGCCGGGTCGTCCGCCAAAAGAACCGGCTTTTGAAGGAGGGGGCGCCCGACGAGCTTCTGGCGAGCGCGAACGACATGGTCGTGCTCGCCGGATCGCAGATGACCGCCTACCGCTCGGCGCTCGTCTCCCGGCTCGCCCCGATCGCCTCTTCGAGATACGGGGAGCTTTCGGGCGCGGAATCTTTTACAATGGCGTACAGACCTTCCTGGGATCGTCTCCCTCCCGCGTCGCACGGCGGGCATTCCGACCGTGAAGCGGCCGACGCGGGCGGAGGCGGCTCCCCCGTGCGCATCGGCCGCGACGACGCGGCGTCGGCGCTTCGCGCGGCCATCGACCAGAGGGCTGCGGAGGAGCGTGCGAGGCGCCGCGCCGTCGTCGGCCCGCACGCCGACGACGTGTCGTTTTTGCTCGACGGCCGCGACGCATCGACGTTCGCGAGCCAGGGGCAGCAGCGCTCGATCGTGCTCGCTCTCAAGCTCGCAGAAGCCTCCCTGATCGAAGAGATGCTGCATGCGCGCCCGATCCTGCTGCTCGACGACGTCATGAGCGAGCTCGACGCCCGCCGCCGCGAGGCCCTGTCGGCGGCGATCCTCGACGGCATGCAGTCGTTCGTGACGACGACGAACCTGTCGTATTTCTCCGAAGAGGTGCTCGCCGCCGCCGACGTCGTCGAGCTTCCCCGAGGAAGGAGGAGGCCGTGAACAGCCTGTCCTCGATCGTCTCGTCCGTCGTCAAAGGCCTGTCGGGCGACGAGGGCTTCCGAAAGGCGATGCGCGCCGCCGACGTCCAGTCGAAGTGGAAAGCCGCCGTCGAAAGGGTGTACGGCAACGCCGCACCGCTCGTCCTCTCCCATGTGAACGGGGTGTGCATCCTGTCCGACGACGGGGCTTCGACGCTCGTCGTCTATGCGGACGACAGCCTCGTGAGGTCCGACCTCGACGCGCGCCAGGAGTTCCTCAAGCTGTCCTTGCGGGCGTCGGGCGAGCGCGTCGAGGCGTTCCGCATCGTCGCGTCGCGCTTCGGCATGAAGGACCGCCGCCCCTTCGCGGGGGCGGCCCCCGCCGCGCCGAACCCCTTCGAGAAGGCGGCGCGCACGCCCCTGTCGAGAAGGCGGCGCGAGGAGGTGTCGCGCATCGCGTCCGCAGTCGAAAACGACGGGGTCCGCCGCGCGCTCGAAGCGGCCATGATCGCCGAACTCGAATGCCACGAGGAAAAATAGGAAAACGTCAAAGACGCGCGGAATCTCTGTCCATAGCGCGTGAGGCGGCGCGCCAGGCTGCGGGAAAGGTCGCCGCCGTTTCGGGCTATGGTATACTTTCCCGGTCGCGGGGGGCGGCCCGACCGCCCCGCATTCGCCGCGGCCGTACCCTTCGAAACATACCGACAGACGAGGAGCGCAGGTTGGCGCAGAAAAAGCCGAGGCATTACGACGGCGGGGACATCCAAGTCCTCGAGGGACTCGAGCCCGTCCGCAAGCGCCCGGGCATGTACATCGGATCGACCGGCCCGCGCGGGCTGCACCACCTCGTATACGAGGTGGTCGACAACTCCGTCGACGAGGCCCTCGCCGGGTTCTGCGACCGCATCGAGGTGTGGATCCATCCGGACAACTCGGTGACGGTCGCCGACAACGGGCGCGGCATACCCGTAGACAAGCACCCCAAGGAAAAGATCCCGACGGTCGAGGTCGTCCTCACCATCCTCCACGCCGGCGGCAAGTTCGGCGGCGAGGGGTACAAGACCTCCGGCGGCCTGCACGGCGTCGGCGTGTCCGTCGTGAACGCGCTGTCGTCGCGCGTCGTCGTGAACGTGCGCCGCAACGGCAAGGAGTACGAGATAGACTTCGAGCGAGGCAAGACCGTCCATAAGCTTCGCGAGGTAGGCACGGCGAAGGGCACGGGCACGAAGACGACGTTTTGGCCCGACCCGGAGATCTTCACCGAGACGACGGTGTTCGACTACGACACGCTCGCAGGCCGCTTCCGCGAGATGGCGTTCCTCAACAAGGGGCTCAGGATCATCTTCCACGACGAGCGCGCCGACCCGGCCGCCGCGAACGGCCCTGCGGCCGAGGAGCCGCGCACCGAGGCGTTCCGGTATTCGGGAGGCATCGTCGACTTCGTGAAGTACCTGTCGCAGGGCAAAGAGGCGCTCAACAAGCCGATCTGCTTCGAGGCCGAAAACCCCGACGGCGAGGTCGAGGTCGCGATGCAGTGGACGTCGTCGTATTCGACGAACTCGGTCATGGCGTTCGCGAACAACATCAACACGCACGAGGGCGGCACGCACCTCGACGGGTTCAAACAGGCGGTCACGCGCACGGTGAACGACTACGCGCGCTCGAAGGGGCTGCTCAAGGACAAGGATCCGAACCTTGCCGGCGACGACGTGCGCGAGGGACTCTCGGCGGTCATCTCGGTGAAGCTGCACGATCCGCAGTTCGAAGGCCAGACAAAGACGAAGCTCGGCAACACGGAGATCCGCCAGCTCGTGCAGACGGCCGTGACGAAGGGCCTCTCCGAGTTCCTCGAGGAGAACCCGACGCCGGCGAAGCGCATCGTCGGCAAGGCGACCCAGGCGCTCAAGGCCCGCGAGGCTGCGAAGAAGGCCCGCGAGATGACGAGGCGCAAAGGCGTGCTCGAGTCCTTCTCGCTGCCGGGAAAGCTCGCCGACTGCTCGAGCAAGGACGCCTCCGCCTCCGAGATCTTCATCGTCGAGGGCGATTCCGCAGGCGGCTCGGCCAAGCAGGCGCGCGACCGCAAGTTCCAGGCGATCCTTCCCCTGCGCGGCAAGATCTTGAACGTCGAGCGCGCAGGGCTTCACCGGGCGCTTTCCTCCGACACGATCTCGTCGCTCATCACGGCGATCGGAACGAACATCGGCGAGGACTTCGACGCGTCGGCGGCGCGCTACCACCGCATCATCGTCATGACGGACGCCGACGTCGACGGCGCGCACATCCGCTGCCTGCTGCTCACTTTCTTCTACCGCTACATGCCCGAGCTCATCAACCTCGGATACGTCTACATCGCGCAGCCCCCGATCTTCGGCCTCAAGAAGAAGAACTCGCGCAGCCCCAAGGTCGAGCGCTACATCTACGACGAGAAGGCGCTCGCCGCGACGCTCGCCGAATACGACGACCCCGACAAGTTCGACGTGCAGCGCTACAAGGGCCTAGGCGAGATGGATCCCGACCAGCTGTGGGAGACGACGATGGAGCCCGAGGCGCGCACGCTGCTGCAGGTGAGCATCGACGATGCGGCCGAGGCGGAGCGCGTGGTGAGCGAGCTTATGGGCGACCAGGTGGAGCCCCGCAAGGAATTCATTCAGAAGCATGCCCGCGACGTGCGGTTCCTCGATTTCTAAGGAGGATTGGTGAGCGAAGAGAGCCAAGGGCGGGGCCTCGTCGGCTCCGGCGCGCCCGACCCGCACGGAGAAGGCGAAGGGGAGGGCGGCGGGACGGGCGCCTCGGTGCGCACCGCCTACCTCGGCAAGGAGATGCAGGCGTCGTTCCTCGAGTATTCGATGAGCGTCATCGTCTCCCGCGCGCTGCCGGACGTGCGCGACGGCCTCAAGCCGGTGCACCGCCGCATCCTCTACGCGATGAACGAGTCCGGCTACACCCCGAATCGGGCGCACATGAAGTCGGCGCGCACCGTCGGCGACGTGATCGGCAAGTACCATCCGCACGGCGACGCGGCCGTCTACGACGCGATGGTCCGCCTCGCGCAGCCGTTCTCGATGCGAGTGCCCCTGATCGACGGCCACGGCAACTTCGGATCGATCGACGGCGACTCGCCGGCGGCCATGCGCTACACCGAGGCGCGCCTCGACCGCGCCGCGATGGAACTTCTGCGCGACCTCGACAAGGAGACGGTCGACTTCGGGCCGAACTACGACGAGAGCCTCGAAGAGCCGCTCGTCTTGCCCGCGCGCTTCCCGAACCTGCTCGTCAACGGGTCGGCGGGCATCGCCGTCGGCATGGCGACGAACATCCCGCCGCACAACCTCGGCGAGGTGATCGACGCGACGTGCCTGCTGCTCGACGACCCCGACGCGACGACGGAGGAGATCATGAAGGTTCTGCCCGGGCCGGACTTCCCGACCGGCGGCATCGTCATGGGCAGGCAGGGAATCGTCGACGCGTACGAGACAGGCCGGGGATCCCTCACGGTCCGTGCGAAGTGCACGGTCGAAGAGAAGAGGGGAGGCCGCTCCTCCATCGTCGTCAAGGAGATCCCGTACCAGGTCAACCGTCAACGCCTGCTCGAAAAGCTCGGCGAGCTCATCCGCGACAAGAAGCTTTCCGAGGTCAGCAACGTACACGACGGAGCCGACCGGCACGGCATCGACATCATCATCGACCTGAAGGCGAACGCCATCCCGCAGGTCGTGCTCAACAAGCTCTTCAAGCACACGCAGCTGCAGGTCGGGTTCGGCGTCATCATGCTCGCCCTCGTCGACGGCGTCCCGCGCGTGCTCTCGCTCAAAGAGACGCTTGAGTGCTACATCAGACACCAAGAGGACGTCATCGTCCGGCGCACGCGCTACGAGCTTGCGAAGGCGGAGGAGCGCGCGCACATCCTCGAAGGCTA
>CAZBEP010000048.1:0-7277 GCA_964490925.1 uncultured Eggerthellaceae bacterium
CGGCGGGCGCGCTCCCGGCGCAGCATCGCGCGCGCAGCGGTCGCCTGCGCCCTTGCCCTCTCCTTGGCGGCAAGTCCGGCGCTTGCGCCGAGCGCGGCGGCCGAGGTGCGCCGCGCCGACGTCGTCATGGACGAAACCGTCGAGTCCCGCGGGCTCGCGGTCGCAAGCTGCCCGAACATCGACGCGCAGTACGCCATCCTCACAGACTCCAACGGCGTCACGTACTTCGAGCGCGACGCCGACGCCCAGGTGCAGATCGCCTCGATCACCAAGGTGATGACCGCGATCGTCGCGCTCGATTCCGGGAACCTGTCCCGCGAGATCGTCGTGAGCGAGAACGCGGCGAGCGTGGGCGAGTCGAGCGCCGACCTCGTGGCCGGAGACGTCCTCACGCTCGAGGACGCGCTCGTCGCCATGCTCGTGTCGTCCGGAAACGACGCCGCGCAGGCCATCGCCGAGACCCTCGGCGCGGACATGGCGGGAACCGACGACCAGGACGCGGCGGTCGAAGCCTTCGTCGATGCGATGAACGCGAAGGCTTTGCAGATCGGCATGACGGACTCCCTGTTCGCGAACGCGCACGGGCTCGACTTCGACTCCTACGAGGCGGACATGCACTGCAGCGCGCGCGACGTCGCCGTCATGTGCGCCTATGCGATGCAAAACGACACCTTCCGCGCCACGGTCTCGCAGGCGGGGGCCACCATCACCGTCGTGCGCGACGGGCAGACGACGCTCATCGAGCTCGAATCGACCGACGAGCTGCTCGGCGTCTACGAGGGGGCCTGCGGCATCAAGACGGGGTTCACCGCGCTCGCCGGACAGTGCTTCGCGGGCGCCTGCGAGCGCGACGGGGTGACCTACTACGCGATCGTGCTCAACTCCTCGTCGGAATCCCAACGCTTCGACGACGCGCAGACGCTGTTCGACTGGGTGTTCGAGCACTCGATCGACTATCCGCTCGCGAACAGCTCGGAGACGACGGTCATGGAGACCTCGCAAGGAGATATCGAGGTTCCCGTCATCGCGTACGTGGCGCATACCTCTTGGATCGACCGCACGGTCACGGCGACGCTCGCCGACCCGGACGCCTTCGTCGAGGTGTTCGACCTGAACGGCAACGTGAGCCAAGAGGTCGTCTTTGACGAGGTCTCCGGCAACGTGAGGGTCGGCGACAAGGTCGGAACCATCACGTTCTACCAGCGCAACGCCGTCGTCGCCGAAATGGATCTGATCGCGACCGAGGAAGTGAGCGCGCCGAACCTCTTCGAGAGGATAGGCATTTGGTGGGATCGGCTGTTCCGCAGCTTTTCGGGCGACGACGGCGTCGCGGATTCCGTCATCGTGAACGAGACGCCGCTCATAAACGACAGGAGCGCGTAGGGCATGCGCTTTGCCTGCGGAAGGCTCGACAGGGCAAGAGAGGGAGGTATCCATGGGTCAGACATGCCCGGTTTGCAGCCGCGCCGTCGACCAGGCCGACACGGCATGCCCCACATGCGGGTTCAAGCTGCTCGGAGCGACGCAGCAGTTCTCTCCGATCGGCGAAGGCGCCGCAGCCGCAGGCCGCGCGCGGCCCGCGCCGCAGCGGCGCGCCCGGCTTCGCGTCGTGCGCGGGCCGCAGCCGCAGGTCGTATTCGAGCTCGAGGATCGCGCGATGACCATCGGACGAAACCCCCAGTGCGACATCTTTCTCAACGACATGACGGTGTCGCGCTCCCATGCGGTCATCGCGCCGGGCGCGCTCGGATACGACGTGCGCGACGCGAACTCCTTCAACGGGCTGTGGGTCAACAACTGCTCCGTCGAGGGAGCGACGCTGCGCCCCGGAGACACACTGCAGATCGGGGCGTTCTGCCTTGCATACGAGGAGGATTGAGGTAAGCACATGGAACTGATGTCGGGCAACGAGGCCATTGCCGAGGGGGCGTGGGAGGCCGGCGCAACGATCGGGGTCGCGTACCCCGGCACGCCCTCGACCGAAACGCTCGAAGCCTTCGCGAAAAAAGACGGCGTCTACGCGGAATGGTGCACGAACGAAAAGGTCGCCGTAGAGGTCGCCGTCGGCGCGTCCGCTGCCGGCGCGCGCGTGCTCGCGACGATGAAGCACGTCGGGGTGAACGTGGCCGCCGACCCGCTCTACACGGCGGCCTACACGGGCGTGAACGGCGGCATGGTGGTGCTTGCGGCAGACGATCCGGGCATGTACTCCTCGCAAAACGAGCAGGACTCGCATTTCTACGCGCAAGGGGCCTGCATCCCGATGATGGATCCGGCGGACTCCGCAGAGGCCCTGCGCTTCACGCGCGACGCCTACGAGCTTTCCGAGCGCTTCGACGTGCCGTTCTTCATCCGCTCCTCGGTGCGCGTGTCCCACACAAAGACGCCGCTCGAGCGCGGCGAGCGCATCGAGCGCGAACGCGCGCCCTACGAGAAAGACCCGTCGAAATGGGTCATGATGCCGGCCTTCGCCAAGCCTCGGCGCAAAAGGCAGCTCGAGCGCGTCGAAAAACTGCGCGCATGGGTCGAGGAATGTCCGTACAACGAGGTGACCGAAGGGGAGGGTCGCATCGGCGTCGTCTGCGCCGGCGCGGCGTTCCAGCACGTCCGCGAGGCGCTCCCGGATGCGAGCGTGTTCAAGCTCGGCGTGAGCTGGCCTTTGCCCGAGCGCTCGCTTCGCGCCTTCGCCGAGGCCGTCGATGCGGTCTACGTCGTCGAGGAAGCCTCTGACTACCTGCACCAGGCCGTGCGCGCCGCCGGCGTCGCAGTGTCCGAGACCCCGTGTTTCCTGCCGCGCGACGGGGAGCTGTCCCCCGGGCTCGTGCGCGCCGCGTTCGGCATCGGCTCCCCCGAGCACATCGAGCCGAGGGGCGACCTTCCGGCACGGCCGCCGGCGCTCTGCCCGGGATGCCCCCACCGCATCGTATTCAAGGAGCTTTCGCGCGTGAAGGCTATCGTAACGGGCGACATCGGATGCTACACGCTCGGCACGCTGCCTCCGCTGTCCGCCATGGACACCTGCCTCGACATGGGCGCCTCGGTTTCCATGGCGCACGGGTTCGAGCTCGCGCTCGCCGCCGAGAGCCACCGCCCCGTCGTAGCCGTCATCGGCGACTCGACGTTCGCGCACTCGGGCTTAAGCTCGCTCGTCTCGACCGCCTACAACCGCGGGTCGGGGACGGTGTGCGTGCTCGACAACCGCACGACCGCCATGACGGGCCGCCAGGGCAACCCCTTCAACGGCGTGACGCTGCAGGGCCGTCCGAGCCGCGAGCTCGACATCGAGCGCGTCGTGCGCGCGCTCGGCATCGACGACGTCCGCACCGTCGACTCCTACGACGCCCGGGCTGTCAGAGCCGCCCTGAAAGAAGCGATCGCGAACGAAGACCTTTCCGTCATCGTGTTCCGCCGGCCCTGCGTCCTGCTTGACCGGCGGCGCGCCCCGGCGTATTTCGTGAACGAGTCGTGCACGGGGTGCGGCGCGTGCGTCCAGCTCGGATGCCCGGCGATCGCGCGCGAGCCCGAAACGGGGCTGTCGTCCATCGACCCCGTGCAATGCATCGGCTGCGGGCAGTGCGCGCAGTACTGCGGCTTCGGGGCGATCGAGCAGAGGGAGGTGGCATGATGAGCGGGAATACTAAGACCGTCCTGCTCTGCGGGGTCGGCGGGCAAGGCACCATCCTCGCCGCCGACCTGCTCGCCCGCGCGGCGCTCGCGGCGGGCGTGAACGTGAAGGTGTCCGAGATACACGGCATGGCGCAGCGCGGCGGGTCGGTCACGACCGTCGTGCGCGTCGGCGAGCGCGTCGACTCCATGGTGGCCGACATCGGGTGCGCCGACGTCATCGTCTCCTTCGAGACGACCGAGGCGCTGCGCAACATCGCCTACCTCGCCGAGGGGGGCTCCCTCGTCGTGAACGACGAGGCCATACGGCCGCTTCCCGTGCTCACCGGCGCGGCCGCGATGCCCCCCCGCGCGCGCGAGGATCTGCGCGCCGCCGGTGCGATCCTCGTCCCGGCCGACCGGCTCGCCCGCGAGGCGGGCAACGCCAAGACGAGCAACGTGGTGCTGCTCGGAGCCCTTTCGGCATCCCTGCCGTTTCCCGAATACTGCTGGGAGGGAGCCATCTCCGGCCGCGTGCCGGAAAAGACCATCGAGGCGAACCTGGCCGCCTTCCGTACCGGGCGCGCCTTCGCCGAAGCGGAAGAGGGAGGAACCGCATGAGCGTTTCCCAGGTCAGCGTTTTCGTCGAGAGCCGTCCGGGGCACCTGTCCCGCATCCTGGAAGCCTTCGAGGCCGCCCGCGTGAACGTGTGCGGGCTCTCTGCGGCCGACACCGGCGACTGCGGCATCGTGCGCTTCGTCGTCGACGACCCCGACGCGGCGCTTTCCGTGCTGCGCGAGCGGGGCGCCGCATGCTCGCGCTCCGAGGTGCTGTGCATCCGGCTCGAAGACAGGCCGGGCGAGCTCGCGCGCCTTATGGGCGTGCTCGCGCGCGTCGGCATCAACATCTCGTACTGCTATTCGACGATCTCGACCTACGTCGTCGTGTCGGTGAAAGACGTCGCCGAGGCCGAGCGGCTTATCATCGAGGAGGGCTCGCTCGAGCTCGCATCGCAGGACGACCTCGCGGCACCTGGCGCCGGCGGGGAGGTGCGCTGAGGATGGCTCTGATCGACATCGGAAAAAAGGGAGCTGCGCTTGCGGCCGCAGAGGCGGGCGACTTCGCGTCGCTTCCGATCTACGACTACTCGATCGAGTGCGCCCCGCGCGAGCGGATCCGCGCGATCCAGCTCGCCAAGCTCATCGACCAGGTCGCCTGGACTTACGCGCGCGTTCCGTGGTACCGCGAGAAGATGGACGCGCTCGGGGTGTCGCCCGCAGACGTCAAGACCCTTGACGACGTGCGGAAGCTCCCGTTCACAGACAAATCCGCCCTGCGCGACACCTTCCCCTTCGGCATGTTCGCCGTCCCGATGGAGGAGATCGTCGAGATCCACGCCTCGAGCGGCACCACGGGCAAGCCGATCGTCGTCGGCTATACGGCGGCCGACATGGAGGTGTGGAGCAGCTGCATCGCGCGGCTCGTGCAGATGGCCGGCGTCGTGCCGGGCGACCGGGCGCAGATGGCGTTCGGCTACGGCATGTTCACGGGCGGCTTCGGCCTGCATTACGGCCTGCAGAAGCTCGGCTGCATGATGATCCCGGCGGGTTCGGGCAACTCGGAGCGGCAGATCGCGATGATCGGCGACTACGGCACGACGGTGCTCGTCGCCACCCCCTCCTATGCGCTGCATATCTGCGAGGTGGGCGAGCGGCTCGGCTTCGACTGGGAGTCATCCACGCTGCGCGTGGGGCTGTTCGGAGGCGAGCCGTGCCCGCCCGGCCTCAAGGCGGAGATCGAGCGGCGCATGCACATCGTCTGCACCGACAACTACGGCCTCACCGAGGTCATGGGGCCGGGCGTGTCCGGCGAGTGCCTCGCGGAGCGCGACATGCAGCACATCGCCGAGGACCACTTCCTCTGGGAGGTCGTCGACCCCGAGACCGGCGAGCCGGTTCCCGAGGGGGAAGAGGGCGAGATCGTGCTCACGCCCCTCGACAAGCAGGCGATCCCCGTGCTGCGCTACCGCACCCACGACCTCACGCGCGTCGTCTGCGAGCCTTGCCGCTGCGGCCGCACGACGGCGCGGATGCAGAAGGTGCGGGCGCGCTGCGACGACATGCTCATCATCCGCGGGACGAACGTGTTCCCGAGCCAGGTGGAGGACGTGCTCTCCAGCATCGAGGGCGTCACGCCCCACTACCGCATCGTCGTCGAGACGGCGGGCGGCCTCGACCGCATGACCGTCGAGACGGAGATCCGCCCGGAGGCGTTCGGCGACTCCTTCGACGACATGTCGCGCTTTCGCCGCATGATCGCCGACAAGCTCAAAAGCACGCTCCTCGTCGGCGTCGACGTGCGCCTCGTGGAGCCCGGCGGGCTCGAGCGGGCCCAGGGCAAGGCGAAGCGCGTCGTCGACCTCCGCAAGGGAAACGATGATTAATTGCTTTCGTCCGAGTCCGTCCTGTGCCGGAGCGTATGCGAACGTAAGCCCAAGAGGGCGCAGTGGTCGATGAGGCTTAAGCGCCAGGCGATAAGGCACGGGGCGGAGGCGGGCGGAATGAATTGATCATCGTTTCCCAAGACATAGGCTTGGCGAAGGGGGAGAGGGCCTGCCCCGTCGTCGGCCGGTTCGCCCCGTCGCCGACGGGGCGGATGCATGCCGGGAACGTCTACGCGGCGCTTGCGGCGTGGCTCGTCGCGAAGTCGCAGGGCGGCTCGATCGTGCTGCGCATCGAGGACCTCGACGCCGAGCGGTCCAAGCCGCAGTTCGCCGACGCCGTCCGGCGCGACTTCGAGGCGCTCGGCCTCACCTGGGACGCAGGCCCGTTCTTCCAACACGGCCGGGACGAGGCGTATCGGGCCGCATTCGACGAGCTCGCCGCGCGCGGCCTCGTGTACCCCTGCTTCTGCACCCGCGCCGACCTGCGCGCCGCGAGCGCCCCGCACCGGGGCGAGAAGCGCGTCTACCCCGGCACCTGCCGGCGCCTCACCGAGGGGCAGCGCGCCGAGCGCGCGCGGGTGCGCCCCGCCGCGCACCGCCTCGCCGTGCCAGACGAAGAGGTGTCCCTTGTCGATGCCGTGCAGGGGCGCTATTCCCAGAACCTCATGCGGGACTGCGGCGACTTCGTCGTGCGGCGTTCCGACGGCGCCTTCGCCTACCAGCTCGCCGTCGTCGTCGACGACGCGGCGCAGGGCGTCACCTCCGTCGTGCGCGGCGTGGACCTGCTCTGCTCCACGCCCCAGCAGATCCACCTCCAGCGGCTCCTCGGACTTCCGGAGCCATCCTATGCGCACGTGCCGCTGCTCGTGGCCGAGCGCGACCGGCGCCTCTCGAAGCGCGACCGCGACGCGGCCCTCGACGAGCTGCTCGCACGCTTCAAGACGCCGGCCGGCGTCATCGGGCACATCGCCGGCGTGACGGGGCTTGCGCCCACGTGCGACCCGGCGATGCCCGAAGAGCTCCTTTCCGGCTTCGACCCTGCGGCCCTGCCCGGGCTTTTCCCCGACAAGGTGCAGATCCCCTGGCGCTGAGCAATTGCGGCTCTTCGGGGGTTTGCGTGGGTGAATGTGCTGGGTAAAACAGAGAAAACAGAGAATGGCATGGGGTTTTCCGGTAAGGTTGCCCCGCCGCGAGACCAGCCTCCGAAGAAAGGCAGAAGGGCCGTCCCCGC
>CAZBEP010000048.1:7377-9461 GCA_964490925.1 uncultured Eggerthellaceae bacterium
CGCGAGCGCGCCCCGCGCCGGCGACTTCGCTTCCCGCGTCGTGCGCGACCTGGGGATACGCCGACGGAGCCCGAGCCGCGGCACCGCCCGGCAGCCGCGAGCGGAGCCGACGCGTGTCCTACCCGTCAAAACGCGGCGGAAACGGCCTCCTTCCCTGGCATCCGCCCTCTGCGCCCGCGCCCGCCGGCGCGCCTGCGGCCGCCAGCCCGAAAATCGCTCGGCAAGGCGGTTTTCGGCCACGCGCGCCCTCCGGAGGAGGGGATTCACCCACCACGCACCCCGGAGGAGGAAGTGCGCCCGCCGCACTTCCCGACGGCGGCACAAACCCCTATCCACAGGAACTCGCGAAGCCTCTTGATTGCTTTCGCCCGAATCCGTCCCGTGTCGGAGCGGATGCGAACGTAAGCCGAAGCGAGGTGGCGCGACCTGCGTCGATGAGACTTAAGCGCCAAGTTCCCGGCACGGGGCTTGAGGGCCGGAATGGATTGATCGGCGTTTCTCTAGGCGCTGAGGCCGGGACTACCATCCGACCACGATGCCGCTGCTCGCGAGGATCGCTGCGGCGTAGAAAGCGCCGAGCGCGACGTTCACGCTGCAGATCTGCCCCATGGCGCCCTGGCGCGTTTCCTGCACGAGCGGGTTCGCCGCGAGCGGCTTGACGAGCGGCCATACGGCGAGCGCGGCGAAGGGCAGCACGAAAAGCCCCGCCGTGAAGAATACGGCGACGAGCGCGACTACGGCGGCGCCCCAGACCGCGAGGAGTGCGCGGTACGCCGCTCGCGCGCGGGTGCGGCCGAGCAGGACAGGGAGCGTGCGGCGCGACGCTGCGGCGTCCTTTTCGATGTCGCACGTGTTGTTCGTCATCATGATGAGCCCCACGCCGACGATCTCGGGTACGGCCCACAAAAGCGCGATCAGGTCGAAGGAGCCCGTAAGGACGGTGAAGCACGCGAGCGGGATGAGCCCGCCCATGACGAGGCCGCTCACGCATTCGCCGATGGGGAGGTGCGAGATCGGCGTCTTGCCGGCGGAATAGAGCACCGTGACGGCCGCCCCGACGAGCGCGATGAGAAGCGGCACCCAGCCCGCGACGACGACCGGATAGACGCCGAGCGCAAACGCGACGACGAGGAACCCGACGGCAAGCGTGCGCGCCGCGCGGGGATCCACGTCGTTGTAGACGAGGGTCGCGTCGGTCGGATCGACGTTGTCGTCCGCCGTGTCGGCGCCCTTGACGTAGTCGTAGTAGTCGTTGAAGGCGTTGACGGCCGATTGCATGAGGACGCAGATGGCGAGCAGCGCGACGGCGAGGAGGGGTCGCGCCGTCGCGCTGCGCACCGAGGCGGCCGCGACGGCGACGAGGCAGGGCAGGATCGCCGCCGGCCAGGTGTGCGGAGCGGCGAGCTGGAGCGCGAGGCGCGGAGTGAGCGAGCGGCGCGCCCGCGTCTCGGGCTCGCGCGACATGTCGGTGGTTTCCATGCGCCCATTGTAGCCCATGGCGGCGCGCCGAGTGTCCGTTCCGCCTCCAAGTCCGCGCCGGCGGTTGCCGTGGCGGAGTGTCGGCGGAGCGCCTGCGGGTGCGAGAATCTTCCGGCCCGAGCGGCCGACGCGCCCGGAAAGGCGGCTCCGACGGGGGGTCGCTCAGGGGCGCAGGCCGACCCGCCGGCAGGGGCGCGGGAGGAGCCGCCAAGGGCGCGCCTCGCCTGCGACAAGGAGCGGGCGCACAACGTGCCGGCTCGGGGGCTTTCGCCGGGGGCGGGCTCCGCAAGGTCGACGTGCGGGGTCCGCGTACCTCGAGGCGACGAAGCCCGCGAGCGGCCTGCGCTCCCGACTCAAGCGCTACCTGTGGCGCCTCGCCGGCATGGATCCGGCGAACCCGTAGTCCTACCTCGATCTTTATGCGCGCCCGTTCGGGGCCAGGCGCGACGACGGGAGACGGCCAAAGACCGCAGGGGCGGCGCGTCGCCCATGGTCGATGCGAGTTGCGCAGCTGCGGCGAGGGGGGAATCGCCCGTCTGGTTGACCGGTAGAAAGCCGATGCGTCCGCAGAGGCGTTTCAGCCCCGGGGATCGTGTTAGAATGCA
>CAZBEP010000049.1:0-9449 GCA_964490925.1 uncultured Eggerthellaceae bacterium
TCACGATGGACGAGAACGGCGAGAAGATGTCGAAGTCGAAGGGCAACGGCGTCGACCCGGCCGACGTGATGGACGAGGTGGGCGCAGACGTCTTGCGCCTGTGGGTGGCCAGCGTCGACTACTCGCAGGACGTGCGCATCGGCTCGGAGATCCTCAAGCGGACAAGCGAAGCGTACCGCCGCATCCGCAATACGTTCCGGTTCCTGCTCGGCAGCCTCGAGGACTTCGACGACGAGCGCGACGCGGTGGCGGACTGGGTCGCGCTCGAGCCGATCGACAGGCACGTCATGCGCGCGACCGCCGATCTGCTGCGCGAGGTCGAGGCCGCCTACGACGCGTACCGGTTCAACGGCGTGTACCGCGTCGTGTACGACTTCGTGAACGAGCTGTCCTCGGTCTATCTCGACGTGACGAAAGACCGCATCTACTCCGAGGCGCCGGGCTCGCCGCGCCGCCGCGCCGCGCAGACCGTCATGATGAACGTGCTCGAGGCGCTCGTGCGCGTGCTTGCGCCCATCCTGTCGTTTACCTGCGACGAGGTATGGGAGTGCTACCCGCCCGCGATCCGCGGGCGCGCAGGCCGCCCGGACAGCGCCCAGCTCGCCGGGTGGCCGCGCCGCGCCGACTTCGTGCCGGCGATCCCCGCCGACGACGACGGGGAGGCCGCCGCGTTTTCCGCAGTGCTTTCCGTGCGCGACGCGGTGACGAAGGCCATCGAGGAGGCGCGCGAGGCCAAGCTCGTCGCGAAGAGCCAGGAGGCCGAGGTCACGGTGTACGCCTCCGAGGAGGTCTGCCGCGCGGCGGGCTCGCTCGGCCCGTCGGTGGTCGAGGAGCTCTTCATCGTCGCGCGCGTCGCCTTTATCGCCGACGGCGCCGAGGAGGCGAGGGCGGAGGTCGCCGCGACCGGGCTGCCGCGGTGTCCGCGCTGCTGGAACCACCGCGAGCTCGGCGGCAACGCGCGCCATGCGGACGTCTGCGGGCGCTGCGGCGACGTGCTCGACGCGATCGGCGCCATCGGCGCTGCGGACGCGGTCGAGGGCTAGGGCGGCTTCGCGGTGGTCGAGGAGGCCGAGGGCGCCTGTGCGGAAGAGGCGCCCGCAGAGCTTCGGGGCGCAGACTCCGCCGGGGCGGCCATGCCGTCCCGGCGCGCGCGCAATGCGGTCGTCTACGCCTTCGTCGCGGCGACGTGGCTTGCGCTCGACCTCGCGACGAAGGCGTTCTTCTCCGACGCGCTTTCGGACGGGGGGTCGGTGGAAAGCCCGCTGCCGCAGTTATTCGAGTTCGCGCTCGTCCACAACACGGGCGGCGCATGGGGGCTGTTCGGAGGCTCGACGCTGCCGCTCGCCATCGTGTCGGTCATCGTCGTCGCCGCACTCACGCTGTATCTGTTCGTCTCGGCGCCCCAGGCGGGGGCGTGGCAGGCCGTCGGCGTCGGGCTTGTCGTGGCGGGCGGCATCGGCAACGCCGTCGACCGATTCACGCTCGGCTACGTCGTCGACTTCATCGACCTGTCGCTGTTCGACTTCCCCGTGTTCAACATCGCCGACATAGGGGTGACGTGCGGGCTTGCCGTGTTCTTCCTCGCGCTGCTGCACGAGGGCGGCGTGGTCGGGCAGCGGGGGCGGCGATGACGCGCTCGGCCTGCTACGTCGCCGTCGCCGAGGACGACGGGCGCAGGCTCGACCAGGTGCTCGGGGCTCGTGGATGCTTTCCGAGCCGATCGGCTGCGGCGAAGGCGGCCGAGGCGGGGGCGGTGCTCGTGAACGGGGCGCCGGCTGCGAAGCGGCAGGCGGTGCGCGCAGGCGACGCGATCGTCTACGAGCTGCCCGACGCCGGCCCCCGCCTGCTGCGCGGCGAGCCCATCGACCTCGACGTGCGCTTCGAAGACGACGACGTCGTCGTGATCTCGAAGCAGGCGGGGCTTGTGTGCCACCCCTCGCAGGACCACGACTCCGGGACGCTCGTGAACGCGCTCGTCTACCGGTACGGCTCCGACGGCCTGTGCAACGTGCAGGGCGAGGACGACCGGCTCGGCATCGTGCACCGGCTCGACGGCGACACGAGCGGGCTTATGGTCTGCGCGCGCACGGACGCGGCCGGTCTCGCGCTCATGGAGGACATCCGGGCGCGCGCCGTCGACCGGCGCTACCTCGCGCTCGTCCACGGGGTGATTCCGCACGACACCGGCATGATCGACGCGCCGATCGCGCGGGCGGCGAGCGAGCGCACGCGCATGGCGGTGCGCGACGCGCCGAGCGCGCGCGAGGCGGTCACGACGTTTCAGGTGCTCGAGCGCTTCGAGCCCTCGCCGGCCGACGACGGGTACACGCTCGTGGACTGCAAGCTGTTCACGGGGCGCACGCACCAGATCCGCGTGCACATGCAGTACGCGAAGCACCCGGTCGTGGGCGACCCGGTGTACCGCGCTGGCGCGCCGAAGGCGCCGGCGGCCTCGCTCGGGCTTGCCCGGCAGTTCCTTCATTCGTATTCGCTCGCGTTCGACCATCCCGTCACCGGCGAGCGACTCGCCTTCCTCGACAGCCTGCCCGACGACCTCGCAGAGGCGCTTGGGGGCCTCGCCGATCGCAGCGAGGGCCGCACCGCCGCAGGGGACGAGGCGTTCGCGCGCCTTGCCGAAGCCCCGCGCCCGTCCGTGCGCGAGGGCGACGCGTCGTGTCCGCCGGCATTCGCGTGAACTTCACCGCCCGTCCGTGCGCGAGGGGGGGCACGCGGTAGACCCGCTCCTCGGGCGTGATCTCGTGGCCGCCCGTCCGTGCGCGAGGGGGGCGCGTCTGCAAGGCGGGGCGGCGGGGCCGGCTCTCGTCAGCTGGTCGCGCCCTCGCTGCGTACGGGAAGCTTCACGAGCAGCGAGGCGACAAGCGCTACGACCGCAACCGGAACCAGAAGGGCAAGACTGGCCGGATACCAGCCCATCGACGTTTGAAGTATGCCGAATACGGACGATCCCACGGTGATTCCGATGTTTTGAAGGAAGGCGACGCACGCCATGCCGATGCCGATCTTTTCGGGACTGCGAACGACGATCGGGACGGTGCTGTAGATGCCTGTGCCCACAAAGGCGCACGACACGCCCATCAAAGCAATGAACACCCACACGAGCACGATGTTAGAACTAAACGCACACAGGTACAGCGCGAGCATGAGGACGGCGCCGATGACCATGACCTTCTTGGGGCTGTGGATCTTGTCGGAAATGATGCCGGCAACCGGGCCGAATACAACGTTCATGAGGTTGATGATCGATGCGGCCGTGCCCGCAAGCTGCGCGTCCATATGGTGCTCGGTCTGCAGAAACGTCGGGTAGAAGCTCCCCTCGGCACCGCCGAAAACAAGCCCGAAGCATCCCATCACGACCGCCGTGAGAACGACGCTCGCCCACAGAGGCTTCGCGCTCGGGCGCGCGGCGGCGCCCTGCGAGGGGTCGCCAGCGCTGCGTTCCGGCATACGAAACGCCACTGCGGCGCATATCAGCAGAATAACGGCGATGACGACCATGACCCACCACAGCCCGCGCCATCCGACGGCGCCCGCAATCGCAGGAGCAATGTTGAGGGAGATGAGCGCGCCGAGTGGGAACCACGCCCCGGCAAGTCCCATGCCGAGTCCGTGCTTTTCGGGCGGAAGCAGCAGCGCAACCGATGCGGAGCACATGACCGCGATAAAGCCGTTGGCAATACCCTCGATGAAGCGGCTCGCTAAAAGAACGGGAACGTTCGGGGAAAGCGCGCCGAGCGCTCCGCCGACGATAAGGCTGCCGGCGATTACGTAGAGGCACCGCCTGAAACCGATCTTGCCGAGAATGCCGCCGACGGGAAACGCAAGCACCGCACCAATGATCGAATACATCGACATCATCAAGCCGATAGTGGAGCCGTCAAATCCCATGTCGGATATAAGCAGGGGAAACACTGGCGACGCCTTGAACATGACCATCGACCCGAGCGTGGAGAGCGCCAGCACGATGGCGAACGACAGCCACCGCCTGCCCATGCTCAAAGGTTGCGACGATGCCATGCCGAACCGCACATCGGGGGCGGAATCGTTTCGGGAGACCATAGCCTGCTCCTTTCAAAAATCGCCCGAGCAGCCCCGTCCGGCCGGGTCGGGGCGGCGAGGTTGCCGCCCCGCTGGAGGGCTTCCGACACTCGCAGGAGCATACGGGCAGAAGAATTCGCTATCGAGAAAGTGGGAAATCGCCGAGCCACAGGCTCTTATCGAGCTCGACCGACGCCTTCTCGACGCGGGCGAAACCGTCAGCCTCAATGGCGATACCGTACGTGCCCGCCTCGAGTCGTTTGAACTCGAAATCGCCGAAGTAATCGGTCTTTTGAGACGAGATCGGCTCGCCCGACGCGTTGAGAAGCGTGACGGCGGCGCCTTCGATGATCTCATCGGCTTCCTTGTCCCACACGTTGCCTGCAACGAACAGCTTGGGGAGGTTCAAAAAGTACATGCGCGGCTTGGTGTCGCTTCCCTCGGCGAGCATTTCGGCATCGTCGAGAAGGCTGCCGAACTCCTCGGTCTCGCCGAAGCGAAGGCCGCCGGTCTGGCACGCGTCGACGCAGCGCGGCTTCTCGCCCGCATCGACGAGATGCGCGCAACCGGTGCACTTCTGCGGAAGGCCAAGCTCCTCGCTCCAATACACCACGCCAAACGGGCAGGCGTCGACGAGGTCTTTCTGACCGGCCGCCCGCGTCGGGTCGATGATGACGAGCCCGTCGTCGCGGCGGTACGCCGCATCGGGGGCCGCCTTCGCGACGGCGCACTCCTCGCAATGGCGGCACATGCTCACGCGGTACTCCACTCGAACGCGCGGCACCTGGCCGTGCGTCGTCTGGTCGACCTTGCACCAGAAATGTCCGGTTTCGGGCTGCGGCGCGGCGTAGGGAGCCCAGTCGTTTCCGCAGTGCTCGTCTTTGCAGGCGATCTGGCATCCGTGGCACCCGCTGCAGCGGGCGGCGTCGAATACAAATGCTTTCATGGTTCGTCCCTCTCTACTCCACAACCCAGCTTGCGAGCGTAAGGCCCTCGCGAGGATCCTGCGCGCGCTCGAACGCTTCGGGGAATTCTTCTTTCAGCGATTCCATGTCGGCTTTCTCGATACCCACCAGGAACCCGTTGGTCACCTCGCCTGCGGCGTTCTTCGACGAAGTGGCGGCAGGGCAGATCAGGTTGTTGGCGCCGCCGCGATCGGAGAACCCGATCTTGAGCGGGTCGACGCGCGCGCCGTGGTCCTGGCTGAGCGCGCCGGGCATGATACGCTCGGTGACGACGGCGCCGCCAAGGGTGAAGCCTCGCTCGTTGTACAGCTTCACGACATCGCCGTCGACGATGCCGAGTCGATCAGCGTCGACCGGATTGATCCAGACCGGCTCGTAGCCGTAACCGTCTTCGCCCGCGATCTTCGACAGCTCGCGCAGCCACGGGATGTCGTCCATCTCCGAATGCACGCGCCAACGCGGATGATTCGAAACGAGCAGGAACGGATAGTCCTTCGCGCGATCGGAGAAGCGGCTCTCCTTGAGGTCGGCGCTCTCCTCTATGTAGTGCGGATACGGCCTGCGCTCGTCGTCGTCGGGAAACGCGGCGGCAAGATTGACGGAGTAGATCTCGAGCTTGCCCGTCGGGGTGCTGAGCGGGTGCTTCTGGGGATCTTTGCAGAACTGCTCGAACCCGCGCGGCATGTCCTTCCAGTCCTTGCGGAACGGCACCGACACGTACTCCTGCTCGCGAAACTTTTCGTAGGAGATATAGTCGGACACGCCAGCGGAGTCGTAGCCGATCTTGATGCACGCCTCGACGTCGGTGTGGTCGCCCAGATACTCGTCGAGCACGCCCAGGCGGTCGGCCACCGCACATACGATCTCCCAGTCGCTTTTCGACTCGCCCACCTTCTCGATGGCCTGCGACTGCAAGAAGAACGTATTGGGTACGCCCTGGTCGTTGTCGCTTCCCAGGTCGGTCACCTCGTAGATGGTGCACGACGGCAGGATGATGTCGCCGAACAGGCAGTCGTTCTCAAGCCAGGGGTGCTGGTAGAGCACGAACTCCATCTTCTCGCTGCGCAGCGCCTTGATGAGGTCGTTGCCGCAGTTCCAGCACGTCGACCAGCTGGGAGAGTCGGACCACATCATGTGGATGAACGGATCGTCGTCGTGCGCGGGGAACCGATGCAGCTCGAACTGGCTTTCCTTGGGGAAATGGATGGTGCACATGCCGTGCCATTCGATGGGCTTATCGGACAGGATCGCCTTGGGGATGAGGGTCTTTGGAATGAAGCGCTCCCACCGATGGTCGAGCGAGCCGTTGTAGGCGCCGAACGCCGCCGGCGAGCACTCCGACATCGGCAGCGGGCGCGAGCCGTCGTCGTCCATGAGACCCCACGCGAGAAACTCGAACTGGTTGCGACCCGGCTTGCCGAGCCCCTGCATGGCGAGCAGGCACACCTCCATGCGGGCAGGCTCGTGCGAGAAGGCAGAGCGGATGAAGCCGCCGCCATTGCCATGCGCGATCGAAGTCGCGGTCTTTGCCCAACGGCGCGCGAGCGCCTTGATAATGCGGGAAGGAACGCCGCACTTCGTTTCGGCCCACTCCGGCGTCTTTGCAACCCCGTCATCGCCACCCATGACCTCGTAAACGAGCCAATCGAATCCGTCGGTATGGGTCTCAACGTATTCCTTGTCGTAGAGGCCCTCGGTCAGCCATACGTACGCGATCGCGAATTGGAGTGCAAGATCGGTGTTGGGAAGCACCGGGATCCACTTGTCGGCATGCACCGCAACCGAGTAGTTCACGTCGGGGCAGATGTAGATCTGCTCGATGCCGAGGTCGGTGAACCAGTATGACAGCTTGCTCGACATCAGCCCGCCCCATGCCCACGTGGTGGTCTCGGGATCGGCGCCCCAGCACAGAAGCGTCTCCGTGTTCTCGGAGATGTCAAGCACGCAGTTCTGCTCGTTGCCCTGCCCCGTGGGGAACTGATCCCACACGTGCTCGGCGCCCCAGTACCAGCCTTCCCAGCTGTCGGGCTGGCGCGCTTGGATCGTCGCACCGCCCATGACCGTCTCGAGCAGCTTGATCTGGCAGCCGTGCGGCGTGTGGATGATCTTCGTCTCGCCATGGCCGTCGCCCTGGCACAGGATCGAGCCGGGACCCCACACCTCGTACTGGCGCTTGATCTCGCCGGCGATCAGATCGAGCGCTTCGTCCCACGAAATTCGCTCGAACTTCGAAATGCCGCGCATGTCGGCGTTGCGCTCCTCCGGACTCCAGTCGACGCGCTTGAGCGGGTAGGTCAAGCGGTTCTTCGAGTTAATGCGGTGCTTGTAGGCAACCGCCAGCGGCGGCAGCACCGAATGAAGAGGCCCTTCGAGCTTCTTGTCACGCGCCTCGATCGTCCACGCGTTCAGCTGCTCGGGGGTGTAGCATTCCGTGAAATCGAAATTCCTGGTTCTTAAGATCTTGCCGTCTTTTACGTCGACGACGCCGGCATTTGCCGCGAAGCCGCTTGCGCACCACGTAAGTGACTTCAGATGGGCAGAGTCGGCTCCAACGCCCTTTTTGACCATGATGTTCCCCCTGTCCGTACTCCCTTGTTACTCCCTTGTCCTCATGCGGGACGATCCCCGGACGCGGCACGTCCTCGACTCGCCCCACGAGCGCTACAATGCGTCAAAGGGGAGAGGCTTTTCGACCTACCGAGTAGTCGAACGAGAGGAATGTATGGGGGACAAAGGATTCGAAAGCGCTTCTCGTACCACTGGTATGAGAAGCGCTTTTCCTGATGATCGCGTGGTGAGCACCTATCCGAGCCTGCTTGCGGTCGGACTTGCCTTAAGCGTGTGCACAGAGTTCGCCGCCCTTTCGACCGCCTTCGGAGCGGACGGGCGCGGCGTGCTTGCCGCCGCCTGCTTCGTCGCGGGCATGGCGGCGGGGTCGTTCGTTTGCCATCGCATGCCGCGCGCCGCCGCAACGCTGTCTTCTCCGAAGGCAAAAGCCGCGCTCGCCGCCGCAGCGACGTCGGTCTCTGCCGCGCTGGCGCTTTCGTTGTGGACTCTTCCCTCCGAAGGCGGCATCGTCGTCGCGCTCGCGCCGGTATGCTTTGCTATCCTCGGTTGCCTGTGTGCGATCGGCGAAGCTCTCTGGCTTGAAACGCAGCGCGAGATCAACGTCTCCTTGAAGGACGCCGGCATCGGGAAAGCGTATCTGGGTGCCGCAGTGCTTGCCGCCATCCTCATCCACCTTGCCGAACCGGCGCGTCAGATCGTCACGGCGCTGCTGCTTCCCGTTTCCCTTTGGGCGCTTCTCGCCGTTCGCCCCATTCCGCTGCCCGCAGACGCCCCGGTGCGAAGCGAGGCGGGCGTCAAGAGCTTGAGCCGCCGCACCTTTGCGCTCGCATCCGTCGCCTGCGGCTGCTGCGCCTTCGTGCTCGCCTGCGGAGCCCCCGCAGCAAGCACCGTGCCGGTAACCCTTGGGTTCGTCTTTATCGGAGTCGTCGCGCTCGTCATGGTGGCGCTTCATGCGCGCGGTCGGATCCTGTCGTTCCCCCAAACGCTTGCCTGCGCTATGCCTGCCACGACTGCGGCGCTCGTGCTGTGCGCGGGAACCGTGCCGGCGGCATCTTCTTGGGCAGAGCCGGTCGCGTTGCTTACCTATGCGTTCCTCACGATGCTGTGCCTTATCGGCCTGCTCAACTTCAGCCTCCGCTTCGGAGAGGACAGCATGCGCTTCATCTCCAGGAAGCGCGAGCACTACCTGCTGGGCTTTCTCGGAGGGATCGTCGTGGGCGAAGCGTGCCGCGCCGCCGCGATCGATGTCGGCCTTTCCTGCTTCGTGCTCGTCATCGCCACGCTGTGCCTGTTCGCCGCCTTGCCCGTGTTCACCTACACCCCCCTGCAAAACGGCGGCGGTCTCCGCGAGTCCGTTGATGCCACCGAGTACGTGGAGGTCGGCGGCGCCGACGATTCGCTCGACGTCCAGTGCGAGCGGTTGGCCGAGCATTACGCGCTCACCAAACGCGAGGGCGAAGTGCTCGCCTTGCTGGCGAAAGGGTACAACGCCTCGTCCATCGCCGCCGAGCTTGTAGTGTCGCGTTCGACCGTAAAAAGCCACATGGATCACGTTTTCAAGAAGCTCGACGTTCACACGCAGCAAGAGCTGATCGCGCTCGCTCGAAACGAGTAGCGCCAAGCCCGCGCTCATCGCGATGGCGATCACGGCGATGCGCGCGGCGCGGGCGTTTGGTGCCGCGGCGCTCGCGACACGGGGCACGGCGGCCGTAAAGGAGAGGCGAGAGGGCAGGGCGCGGGCGGGCGCCTGGCGGGAAAGCCGGCGCGGCATAGGCTTGTGTTCGTCGGGCCGTGCATTTCCTGTCTGTCAGAAACCCCGCGTTCGCAGGGGAAACGACAGACAGGGATTCGCACCGCAGG
>CAZBEP010000050.1:0-9442 GCA_964490925.1 uncultured Eggerthellaceae bacterium
CCGGAGCCGTCGGTCGCCCTGCCAGCGTCTGCGGCTCCGGCATCGCTGCCGGCCGAGGGCGGCTCGCCTGCCGCCGATGCGCCCTCCGAGCTGCGAAACTGGCCGGTGCAGATCAAGCTCGCGCCGACGGCCGCCCCGTACTTCGCCGGCGCCGACCTGCTCGTCGCGGCCGACTGCACGGCGTTTTCGTACGGCGCCTTCCACGCCGACTTCATGCGCGGCAAGGTTGCGCTCGTCGGCTGTCCGAAGCTCGACGCGGTCGACTACGCCGAAAAGCTCGCCGTCGTCTTTGCGAGCAACGACGTCCGCAGCGTCACGGTCGCGCGCATGGAGGTGCCCTGCTGCGGCGGCATCGAGCGTGCGGTGCGCACGGCGCTCGCGACGGCGGGATCGCGCGCGTCCCTCGAGGTCGCGACGGTCTCTATTGACGGAGAGGTGATCAGTCGGGAGTAAGCGCGCCGCGCGCCGCTGCCAAGTCCTGCGGTGGCGGGGCGCCTTCGATGGAATCCGGCTCGGCGGCGGCCCGACGGTGCGCGGCGTGCTCGCGCGGTGCCGCCGGGGGGGCGAGAACGCCGAAACGAGAGAAGCCGGGCGAACCCGGCTTCTCGAGATCACGCTGGTGCGGGTGAAAGGACTTGAACCTTCATGGGGTTGCCCCCATACGGACCTGAACCGTACGCGTCTGCCAATTCCGCCACACCCGCATGTGCTTTGCCGCGCTTAAGAGCGCGAACATACAAAAAGAAAAGATACCACAGCGCCGACCCTTTGGCAAGCTGCGATCTCGCGAGGTGACCCGGGCACTCCCGCCCCCGCCCGAGCGCCCTCCCGCCCCTCGCGTCCCCGCAGTGCGAGCTGCCTGTCACGGATTGGCCAGCATGGCCTGTCCGCAGAGCCGGCATGCGACGCAGAAGATCCCTGCGGCGTTCAGAATATTGTCGCCCACGCCCTAAATAGCCATATAAAAATATTATCATCTATACATGATACGAAAATAAAAGTAATATGGATCGCGATACATTCGTTTCGAGCAGTATTGGGGGAACCGTCGCCGCTGGCTTGCGTTCGACATGAGGGCATCGCCGCACGTCGAGGCGGGGAAGGGGAATACTGTGGCGCATCGAGGCAATAAGGAGACGAGGGGAATCGCGCGGCGGGGGCGCTGGTATCTCGCCGTGTTCGTCGCGCTCTGCCTCGTGTCGCTCCAGATTCCGGCGCTTTCCGTGTTCGTGTCCGACGGCGCGTTTGCCGACGAGGCCGTTGCCCTCGCGGAGGGCGCGGAAGAGCTCGACTCGTCCTCGGAAGAGTCGCGGCCTTACGTTGTCGATGTCGCCATCTATGACGAGACTACGCAGCTGCCGCTGTGGTACGCGACGGCGGGCGACCCGCCGGGCGTCCAGGCATCGATCACCGAACGCGGCGGCTCGATCGACCTCATGACGGTGATCACCTGGAACGACAACTCGGACGAGCCGGACTCCTACCTCGTGAGCTGGGCGACCTCCGACTCCTCCGTCGCAACGGTTACCGCCGACGGCGTCGTGCGCGCCGCAGGCGACGGCACGGCGCGCATCACGGCGACGGTCGGCGGCGACTACACCGCCGACGGCTCCCCGCTCGTCGCCGCCGTCAACGTGGCGGTGTCCGGCCAGACCGACAACCCCTACATCACGGCGCTGCGCATCTTGGCTCCCGACGGCACCGCCATCGGCACGGACGTCTACACGTGGGAGGGCACGGTCGGGACGATGCTCGCCACGTACTTCGTGGAAGTCGACGTGTTCGACCCGATCGCGGAAACGACGGCGACGTACTCCTCGCAAAACGGGCTCATCTCGGTGCAGACGGGCGGCGCCATCGCCGATCCGACATGGGGCTCCGACGGCGCCATCATCGCCGTCTCGACCGAGTCGGGCAACTACGGCCAGGCGAGCGCCTTGTCGACGGGCAACGGGTTCCTGACGGCGTCGACGACGGCGACGGTCGATGGGTCGAGCCTCACGGTGAGCGCGAACGTGTACGTCTACGACCCGGAGGCGACCTACACCGAGGATCACCCCCAGGAAACCCTGCGCATCCTCGCGTACTGGGAGGAGGTGCCGCCCGAGAACCGCGACGACCCGGACGACCCGGCCTATGTGATCGACAAGGAGTACACGCCCGACGACATCGCCGCGCTCGGCACGTTCACGGAGTACTACACGGCGATCACGGGCTCCGGCCACTTCTACACGTTCCTCGGGTACGGCACGCTGCTCACGAGCGTGCTGCGCAACGCGGGCATCGACTTCAGCGACCCCGACTACCAGGGCATCAACACGATGCGCTTCGGAACCTACGACAACATCGACCGCACGGTGAGCTACGACTTCGTCGTGCGCAGCGACCGCTACTACTATCCCAACATCGACCTTGGGCAGTACAACGGCGCCGTGCAGGTCGCGCCGATGATCGCGCTCGAAAGCGCCCGGGCCTACGACTCCGTCGACGTCACCGAGGACATGCTTTCCGACGGTCGGCGCTTCCATCTGCTGTTCGGCGCGAACGTGTCGACGGGGAACAACTCGTATTACTCGATCTACCAGATTCACACCATCTACATCGAGCTTACCGGCGGGCCTCCCGTCGAGGATCCTGCGGCGGAAGGCGACCCTAATTCCGGATCGGGCGGGGGCGACGGCTCAGGCAACGGCGGCGGCTCGGGCGACGGCGAAGGCGGCGGCGGGAGCGGCGAAGGCGGCGGCTCCGGCACGACGGGCGAAGGCGCAGGCGGCGGCGGGGACGCCGGCGCGGGGTCTGCCGGCGCCGACTCGGCCGCAGGGGAGGAAGGCTCCTCGTCCGACGGCGGCCAGGCAAGCGGATCGGGCGCTGCCGACGGCGACGCGGCGGCCGAGGGAGGGGCCGGCGGAGAAGGCGGCACGGGCGCGGAGTTCCGCGTCTACCAGGTGGCCAACACGCTCGACCACGACGTCGAGGAGCTTCCCTACGACAACCCCTTCAGCCCGTTCGTGCTTCCCATCGCGGGCACGACGCTCGTGGTGGGCGGGGTCGAATCGGCGGCGTGGTACAGGCGGCAGACGAAGGCGGTGCTCGCGACGTGACTGCCGGCTCGACGGCGGCCGTCCGCAGGGCGGGCTGACGGCGATTCCCCGCGCGCAGGGCGCGCGGGTGCGGGATAGGCGGGGTTCGGCAGGGCGCGCGGCGCCCGCGCCGGCGGAAAGGGGCGAACATGAAAGGAAACGGCACAAGCGGGACGAAGTCCCCGGCGCGCTCGACGCGTCGCGGGCGGCGGCTGTCCGCGCGGGCGATCGTCGGGATCGTCGCGGCGGTCGTCGCGCTCGCGGTCGCGCCGATCATCGGGTACGCATGGCCGATCACGGCGGACTATGCGTGGTACACCGAAAGCGACGGGTCGGCGTCGGATCCGTACGAGATCTCGACGCCCGACGACTTCGCCGGATTCATCAACCTGGTGAACGGCACGGCCGACGTCGACGGCGACGGCAACGCGAGCGATCAGGACAGCTTCGCGGGCAAGACCGTCGTGCTTACGGGCGACATCAACTTCCGCGACCAGACCATCATCCCGGCCGGCGGGCAGAACGGCGCCTCGTTCGACGGCACGTTCGACGGGCAGGGCCACACGGTGGACAACTTCGAGCTCCAGCCGAACGGGTCGGCCGTCAACGTCGGGCTTATCGGCGCGGCCGGGGCGAACTCGCTCATCCAGAACGTGACGATCGGGTCGGTGGCGACGCTGACGATCGAGTACACCGCGGACCAGAGCACGCAGCGTATCGAGAACGTCGGCATGCTCGTCGGATACTCGGAAGGCTCGATCGCCAACTGCACGTCGCTCGCGTACAGCGGCGGCGCCAAGATGACCCTGTCGCACGCCATGGATCAGACGCCGGAGATCGTGTTTCCCATCAAGAACGTGGGCGGGCTTGCCGGCCAGGTGCTCGGCAGCGTCACGAACTGCACGAACGAGGCCGACATCAGCATCGCGGAGACGGGCAACGCCTACAAGGCGGCCTCCGACGACACGACCTGGCAGGACCAGTCGAGCGTCGTGATCAACGTCGGCGGCATCGTCGGATGCCTCGGCGACCAGGACTCCTCGCTCGACGAGATCGAGGCGCAGGGCGTCGAGAACACGAGCGCGTCGGCGCGCGGCGAGAACCGCCACGGGTCGATCGCGAACTGCTCGAACTCCGGCACGATCGAGGTCGACACGCCGTCGAGCAACGGCACCGACCGCTTCAACAACCCCGTCACCGTGACGAGCTCCAACGTCGGCGGCATCGTCGGCTACAGCCGCGGCTCCATCGACTCGTGCACGAACAGCGGCTACCTCGACATGGCGCACGCCTCCGGCGCGGCCGGCATCGTCGGGTCGCTGCGCGCGGCGACGACCACGACGTCCTACAGCGGCAACTTCACGCAGACCGGCAGCGACGACGGCAGCGCGGAAGACCCGATCGAGATCACGAACTGCTCGAACACGGGCAGCGTGTACGGCCTCGCCTTCCCGGCCGGCATCGCGTCGCGCTGCGGCACGTACACGACGGTCACCGGCTGCATCAACGGCACGTCGACGACGAACACGATGGAGCAGACCTACATCATCGGCACGCGCGCGACCAAGCCGTTCCCCTCCGGCATCGTCGGATCCACGTACGGCGTCGTGCGCTACTGCGCGAACTTCGGCACCGTCGTCTCAGGCGACTGGCTCGACGAGGAAGCCCGCACGGTCTCGCCGGGCGGCGGCTACTACGCGTCGGGCATCGTCGGCAACACGGTGTACTACACGGAAATCGACGACACGGGCACGCAGGTTCGCTCCACGCCGATCCCCGAGGTCTACGGCTGCTATAACGCCGGCACGGTCACGGCGCTCGCCAACATGCGTCAGCGCGCCATCGTCGGCGACAACGCCGGCTACGTGCACGACAACCTCAGCGAGATCAACCGCGTCACCGGCAACTACCTTGTCTACGGCATGTATTCCGAGGACACGGAGTCCTCGGGCGGCACGTTCTCGAACAACTACCTCGTCACGGCCGATCAGCTCAAAGGCAACCTGAGCTTCCCCGTGTACGACACCGACGGCACGGTGCTCGAGGAAAGCAGCGGGTTCACGGTGCTCGGGCTGCTCAACACCCGCAGCGAGGCGGACGGATGGGTCGGCTACTGGGCGAAGTCCGATGGAACCGTCAACGGGGGATACCCGGTGCTCGGCCGCCAGGTGTCTTGGGACCTCACCGACATCTCGAACGCGACGGTCGAGCTTGTCTCGAACGCGCAGTACACCGGCCTCGCGTCGTCGCCGACGGTGGCCGTGCGGCTCGCCGACGGCACGGAGCTCCAACAAAACGTCGACTTCCGCGTGATCCCGCAGGAGAACGCGACCGAGATCACCGACGAAGGCCAGACGCCCTACACGGCGAGCGTCGAGGGCATCGGCAACTACACCGGCCAGAGCGCGAACACGGTGCGCTACGGCATCGACGCCGGCGACATCTCGACGTGCACGGTGTCGATCGACGCGCCGACCTATGACTGGGAGCCGCAGGAGCTTTCCTACGACGTCATCACCGTGACGAACGCGGCCGGCGTCGAGGTCGACCCGGCCGAGTACACGTTCCGCTTCAGCGAGGACAACGACGGGCTGACGGACGGCCAGGCCATCGACGCGGGCACGTACATCGTCGACATCGTCGCGGTCGAGGGCGGCCACTTCGTCGGATCGACGACGGGCGAGCTGCGCGTCAAGACGGCGAAGATCGTGTGGGACTCCGATCCCGAGCAGCTCGTCTTGAACGCCTATCCGGTGAGCATCAACTACCTCGGAGAGAGCATTCCGTGGGAGAGCACGATCTACCTCGGCACGCTGCCCGAGGGCGACAACGATCCCGCGAACACCTTCGCCTACACGGGGCACCCGATCCTGCCCGAGGTCGAGCAGGTCGTCTACCTCGGTCGCGACCTCGTCGAAGGCCGTGACTACCGCGTCACCTACGGCGACGGCATCCTGTCGGGCGGCACGAGCGTGGCCGGCACGGAAAACATCGGCACCGAGGGCGAGATAGCGCGCGGCTACATCCAGGTGCGCTACGTCTCCGGGTCGAACTTCAGCAACCAGGAGAACATGGAGTTCCTCATCGACGGCACGAGCGACGAGAGGCTCAACCTCGCGCAGGCCGTGATCAGAGGCACCGACGACGTCGTCTACGAGGAAGGCCGCACGTACACGCCGGTCACCGTCTGGTACGGCGGCGGCCAGCTCACCGAGGGCACCGACTACACGATCACGTACTCGAACAACACCGCCATCGGCACGGCGAGCTTCACCGTGACGGGCATAGGCCGCTACACCGGCACGGTCACCGGCACGTTCAACATCGTGAGCGGCGTCGTTTACGAGCTGTCCTACGATTTCGACGACGTCGCGCTCACCGCAACGGTGACGGGCGTCTCCTACTTTGGCACGAGCGATTCCTTCGGCATCGTCATCCCGTCGACGGTCGAGCATAACGGCGCCGTGTACACGGTGACGGAGATCGGCGACAACGCGTTCGGTGCGTCGAGCGCCTCGCAGTTCACCACGGACGACCCGCGCCGCAAGATCTCGTCGGTCGCCATCCCGGCGACGGTCGAGCGGATCGGCCAGTACGCGTTCGCGAGCGGATCGGTGAGCGACTGGAACGCGCTCGAGACGGTCACGTTCGTCGACATCTCGTCGTCGAAGCTCACGACCATCGACATCGGGGCGTTCCAGGGCTGCGGCAACCTGACGTCGTTCGTGTTCCCGGCCTCTGTCGAGACGATCGCGAACCGCGCGTTCGAGCTCGGCACGAGCACGCAGACCTCGAAGCTCACGACGCTCACGTTCCTCACGACCTCGGCCGACCTGCCGAGCAGTATCGGGACGACGAACACGTTCCGCGGCGTCGGATCCGAGGACGTCGTGGTGACGGTGTACGGCTATGGCTCCGCCTCCGCAGTCAAGGCGCTCGCCGAGGGCAACGCCGGCACCGGGTCTTCGACGGTGAACAAGGGCAAGAACTTCGTGTTCGCCGAGCTGTCGGCCGACGCCGTGTTCCGCGTGCTGTTCGCGACGGGCGACGGCGCGAGCGGCACGGCGCCGACGATCGACGACCAGCTTCCCGGCACGGCGTTCACGATCCCGTCGGCCGACGGGATCGTGCGGTGGGGTTACACCTTCACCGGGTGGCTCTGCAGCGCCGACAACCTCGTCTACCAGGCAGGCGACGTCTACACGATGCCCGCCTCCGCCGTGACCTTCACGGCGCAGTGGGAGTTCACCGGCTTCATCGACGTGGACTACTTCGGCGAGACGGCCGAGGGCGGCTGGATGGCCGAGTGGATCGACCAGGCCGCGGCGCTCGGCCTCATGTCGGGCTACCGGGACTCCGCCACCCAAGAGCTCACCGGCGAGTTCGGCCCGCAGGACAACCTCACCCGCGGCCAGGCCGTCGTGGTGCTCTACCGCGCCATGACCGGGGCGGCCGACGACGAGGCGTGGGGCGTCAACGAGACTCCCTCCGTCGAGGAGGACGTCGTGACCCCGAACTACTACACGAACGCGCTCAACTGGGCTTACGAGAACGACATCATGACCGGCGACACCGACCCGACGACGGGAGAAGCGCTCAACACCCTGCGCCCGAGCGACCACATCACCCGCCAGGAGCTCGCGCTGCTCGTGTGGCGCGCGGTCGGAGAGCCCGAGGCGGCCGACGATTCGGCCTACCGGGCGGCCGCCGACGCGGGCATCGAGTGGGCGGTTGCGACGCCGGCCCTCATGTGGACGGCCGAGCAGGGAATCCTCTCCGGCTCGCAGGATTCTGACGGGATTCATCTCAACGCGTTCAACAACACGCGGCGCGGCGAGGCGGCGAAGGTGTTCGTGACGAGCCTCGAGTTCCTTCAGGAGGCCGCCAAATAGCGGTTCTGCCCGGCGCGGCCTTCAAAGCCGCGCCGGGCATCGGGCGTGCCGGACGGCCTGCCCTCTGAGACGGAAACGTCCTCCGCACAGGCGGGGGTGTTTCATAGAGGTGTTGTGCAAGCGATGGAAGGGGAGGTTCCATGAAACACACAGGAAACGCGGCGTTCGCCGCAGCCAATGCGTGGGGAAGCGAGGTGAGCATGGGCAAGAGGATGCTGACGATCATCGCGTCGATCGTGCTGGCGCTCGGTATGGCGCTGCCGACGACGGCGCCTGCGTGGGCGGACGACTCCGCCGAGGGCGCGACGCCGATGGCTGACGGATGGCAGCTGGGCGATCCGTACCTCGACGTCGACTACGAAGGCGCCACCTCTGAGGGCGGCTGGATGGCCGAGTGGATCGACCAGGTCACCGAACTCGGCCTCATGTCGGGCTACCGCGACTCCGCCACCCAAGAGCTCACCGGCGAGTTCGGCCCGCAGGACAACCTCACCCGCGGCCAGGCCATCACCGTGCTCTATCGCGCGATGACGGGCGCGACCTCTGACGAGGAGTGGGGTGAGAACACGACGCCCTCTGTCGAAGAGGAGGTCGTGACTCCGAACTACTACACGAACGCGCTCAACTGGGCCTACGAGAACGACATCATGACGGGCGACACCGACCCGGACACCGAAGAGCCCCTCAACACCCTGCGCCCGAACGACAACATCACCCGTCAGGAGCTCGCGCTGCTCGTGTGGCGCGTCTGCGGCGAGCAGGAGGCCGAGGACACGTCGAACTACGATGCCGCCGTCGATGCGGGCACCGAGTGGGAGGTTTCGACGTCGGCTCTGAAATGGACGGCCGAACAAGACATCATGTCCGGCTCCATCGAGGAGGACGGCACCTACTTCTTCCCGGGCAACAACACGCGCCGCGGCGAGGCGGCGAAGGTGTTCGTGCAGACGTACCCGCGGCTGCCTGAGACGACGCCCGACCCCGAGCCCGACCCCGACACCGAGGTGTACTTCACGGTGTACGAGCAGCTCGGCGAGACTTCGGCGACGGTCGTCAAAGAGTACACGCGCACCGAGTTCGAGGCGCTCGCGCAGGCGGGCTCCTGGTCGAACCAGTACACGAGCAGCGGATCGCTGTCCGTCGGCACGACGACGTACGCCGTGTCCATCGCCGACCTCCTCGAGGACGCCGGCGTGACGGTCGCGGACGACGAGAGCGTGACGGTCGCCTCTGCGACGGGCACCGAGAGCGAGTTCGCCGCGACGACGACGTGGGGAGCCATGTCCTCCGGGCAGTTCTTCCCCGATGCCGAGGCTAGCACCTACGACACCACGAACGCCGTCGATGTCGAGCCGGTGCTCGGTCTGAGCTACGCATCCAGCGCCGTCGAGACGACCGCCGCTGCGGCCGCCGCAGCGAACGAGGCCGCGATCGGCGACGAGACGTACTCCGACGGCTACGCGCCGCGCC
>CAZBEP010000051.1:0-9401 GCA_964490925.1 uncultured Eggerthellaceae bacterium
CTCGCGTGCGCCGCTCCGGGCGCCTTTTCAGAACAGCGAGAACTGCTGCGGCTCGAGGTCGTATATGCAGACGGCCTCGCCGTCGAAGAGCTCTACCTCGTGCGATTCCCATTCCTTGATCGGCGTGAGGAACACGGTGCCTTCTTGCTCGAACAGAAGCGTTGCGCCCACCATGCCGACGCAGCGTCCTCCGCACTCCTCGTTGCGGCCGTTGAGAAGCTGCATATCGTTGATGTCGGGCGAGGATTCTTCGAAATAGAACGGGGAGAGGTCGCGCACCTTCTCGGGCGCAAAGCCGGCCTCCGCGACGGTCGCGATGCCGGCGAGCCGATCACACACCGCGTCGAGCACGCGTTCCGCCTCGGTGGGATCGTAGCGAGTCTCGGAGAGCAGCCGCGCTTTGAGCGACGCGCGCATCGTTTCGCGCACGCCGTCTTGCGCGCACAGCGCCTCCTCGAGGGCGCGTGCGTCGATTGCGCTTTCAAAACGCCCGACTACGCGCGCCGCCCGCGCACCTTGGTCGAGCAGGCGCCCGATCCCGCGCAGCTCGCTTGAGATGCCGGCCTTCACGTGGTCGGGCGAAAAGTAGGCGAGGTAGACGAAATGGGGCATGGCATTGTAGGTGCGCTGTTGCGGCGACACATGGCTGGCATGGTAGAACGACGGGTTGAACCCCGTCGCCTCGATGCACGCGGGGCACTGTGCCTCCTTCGAGTCGGGCAGCAACTCCACGCCAAGCGGGCAGACGTCTCGTTTGTGCGTGAGGAGGTCGAACCGGCCGGTGCAGCGCCGACGCTTCAGCCGCCGCATCGTGAATGTGCGGCCGAGTACGGAGAAGCGCTCTTGGGAGGCGGCATAGACGTCGTTGAGGATCAGGTGCGGCCCGTCGGCGTCGAAGCCGTGTCCGGCCAGGGCGATCGCATGCCCGGGGCGGTAGTATGCCATGAGGAGTCCTTCCGTTCGCGCGTCCGTGCATAGTGTAGCGAACCTGCCAAAAATCCAAAAATGAGAGGAGAAACGCTGCGAATACCGCACATGCGGATCCGAGCGACGCTGTCTTGCGCGAGCGATCCGACTCCGGGACGCTGCCGAGGCGTGCTGTCGAGGCGACAAAAATGCCGGTCGGGCGCTTCTGTCCGACCGGCATCTCGCTCACGTATCCGGCACGCCTTGCGTCACTCGTCCAGCAGAACCACGGGCTTGATCAGGTCCGCCGGTTTGTGCTCGGGGCGCATGAGGTTCAATGCCTCTTCAAAGTGGTCGAAGCCGTGGAACACGTGGGTGACGAGCTTGCCGGGATCCACGCGGCCTTCCACGACCAGGCTCGCCAGCCTCTCGGCACGCAGCCTTCCGCCGGGCATCAGCCCGCAGTGGATCTTCTTGTGGCTCATCCCGCAGCCCCATTCGACGCGGGGGATGACGATGCCGTCCCCGGTGCCGATGTAGTTCACGTTGCTGACGATTCCGCCCGGCTTGAGCATCTTGATGGCCTCGCCGATCGTGTCGAGGTTGCCCCCGCAGACGATGGCCTTGTCGACTCCCCGCCCGTTCGTGAGATCCAGGATCTGCTCCACCATGTCTCTCTCGCGGAAGTCGACGATGTGGGTGGCGCCGTAGTCCTTGGCCACGGGAACGATGTTCGGGCGGGAGTCGATGGCGAAAAGCCGCGCCGCCCCGCGCAGCGCCGCCCCCGCGATGGCCATCAGGCCGACAGGCCCGTTGCCGAGGACGGCGACGTCTTCGCCGAACTTGATATCTGCCAATTCCGCCCCATGAAAGCCGGTGGGCATCATGTCGCAGAGCATGGGGGCGGTCGTAAGGGGTATCTCGTCCGGCAGTAAGGCCAGGTTGCCGTCCGCTTCGTTGACGTGGAAGTATTCGGCGAACACGCCGTCTTTGTAGTTGGAGAACTTCCATCCTGCCAGCGTGCCGCCAGAGTGCATCGGGTAGCCGGACTGCGCTTCCAGGGAACTCCAGTCCGGAGTGATGGCGGTCACGATGACGCGATCACCCGGCTTGAAATCCCGAACAAGCTCGCCCACTTCGTCAACGACGCCCACGGCTTCGTGGCCCAGGATCATGCGATCCCGCTCGCCGATGGCTCCCTCCCAGACCGTGTGCACGTCGGACGTGCATGGGGAGACCGCGATGGGCCGGACAATGGCGTCCAGAGGCCCGCACTCGGGGCGATCCTTCTCGATCCACCCCGTCTTCCCAATTCCGAGCATCGCATAGCCTCTCATATCTGAGATCCTTTCTGCGTCGGGAAACTGGTATCAAAGCACTGATATTTTACAGGGGAGTTCCTCGGAAATGGGATCTTTTCTGTAGATGGTAGTGTTTTTCTTTTCTTTTTTGAGGGTTTTTTTCGTTTGTTCGTTCGTCGTCCTCGAGTTTCTGCTCTTTGCGGAAAGATCGGTACCGAAAGGGTTCGCCCCAACCCCTTCGAGCCAGGGCGATCAGTGTCCAGGGCGGCAGTACGCCGAGCCCTTCCGTTCTCGTGTTGTGGTGCGTAATGCAGCAGCGTTGTCGCGCTCCGCAGCCAGCGCTTCGCGACGTGGCTCCTACGGCTGCGCGAGCGTGCGCTCGTCGCCGGTGCGGCGCGTGAAGCCGCACGCGTCGAAGTATTCGAGCATCGGCATGGCGAACTTGCGCGTGAGCCCCATCGCCTCCTTGAGGTCGGCGGCGGTCGCGCTGCCGCGCTCCTCGAGGCAGGCGCGCACGGCCTCGCGACAGCGCGTGACGGCGGCGGCGCTGTAGAAGCGGTCGCTCTCGACGCGCACGGCGCGCCCTTCCTCGACGAGGCTTGCGGCCGCCTTGCGCGCGACGGCGGGGTCGATGCCCTCCGCGTCCGCGATGGATCGCAGGTCGGGCGGCATGACGCCGGCGGCCTCTATCGCCGCCGCGATCGCCTCGGCGGCCTTCTGCTCGATCTTGCGCGCCCCCGCGCCCGCCTTCGGGTGGCTCACCTCGCCGCCGCCGATCGCCGCCGCGCCCCGGCGGACGGCCTCGTCGACGAGCGCGCCGAAGCAGGCCGGGGACGCCTTCGGCGCGACGGCTTGCCGCAGCTCCTCCTTGGGGATGCCGGTGGCCTGGGGATGCTCCGCATGGAAATCGAGCAAGGCGCGCTCGATGGCCGCGACGAGCCGCTGCACGAGGGCGTTGCGGGCGAACAGGCGCGCCCCTGTCCCGATCGCGACGACGCGCTTGGCGGCCTCCCCGCTCGCGAGAGCCTCCTCGACGTTCGGCAGCGGCAGCCCGCATGCGCGCGCGATGTCATCCGCCGTCTCGGGAAGCGTGGCGAGTTCGAGGCGCGATCCGACCGCGCCCGCGACGTCGCCCGCCTCGAGGGCGGCAAGCAGCGCACGCTCTCCGTCCTTGAGGTTCGTGCGGCGCCGGGGGTGCGCAGCGAGCACGGTGCCGCCGCCGATGACGCGCATCGGCGAGTACGACCGGACGACGAACCGGTCGCGATAGGCGACCGGAAGCGGCTCGTCGAGGCGGATCTGTGCGAGCGCGCGGCCGCCGGGGGAAAGCTCCGCCATGCCGTCCATGAAGAGCACCCGGCCGATGACCTCGCGCGTCCCGTGTGCGACGTGCACGCGCGCGCCGCTTTCCAGGGGCTTGCCGCTCGAGAAGGGGTCGAGGTAGGAGAGTTCCGCGTCGAAGCGGTCGGAGATCTCGGCGACGGACGGTGCGCAGACGAAATCGCCTGGGCGCACGTCGTCGGTCGAAAGCCCGGCGAGACTCGCGGCGACGCGGTGGCCCGCCGCTGCCTCGGCGACGGACTCCCCGTGGATCTGCACCGACCGCACGCGTGTCGCGCGGCCCGAGGGCAGCACCACAAGCTCGTCGCCCTCTGCGACGGATCCGCTCCACAGCGACCCGGTGACCACGGTGCCGAAGCCCTTGACGCTGAACGAGCGGTCGACCGGCATGCGCGCGGCGCCGCCCTCGTGTGTGCGGACGGCCTGCGACGCCGCCTCGTCAAGGGCGGCCTTCAAATCGTCAAGCCCCTCGCCGGTGCGGCTCGACACCCCTACGACGGGCGCGTCCGCGAACGGGGTGTCTGCGAGGCGTTCCGCGACCTCCTCGGCCATGAAGGCGCGCCATTCGTCGTCGACGAGGTCGGTCTTGGTGAGCGCCACCACGGCGTCGCGCACGCCGAGCAGCTCGAGCACGGCGAGGTGCTCGACGGTCTGCGGCATGACGCCGTCGTCGGCGGCGATGACGATGAGCGCGAGGTCGATGCCGGTCGCCCCGGCGACCATGTGCCGCACGAAGCGCTCGTGGCCGGGCACGTCGACCACGCCGAGCGCGCGCCCGCTCGGCAGCTCGAGGCGGGCGAAGCCGAGCTCGATGGTGATGCCGCGGCGCTTCTCCTCCGCCAGGCGGTCGGGATCCGTCCCCGTGAGCGCGCGGACGAGCGACGATTTCCCGTGGTCGATGTGTCCTGCCGTTCCGATGACGAGGCTTGGCTGCGGCGTGCTCATCGGACCCCTCCTTCTGCTTCCCGTTCGGGCGCCTCGCCATCCGTTGCGACCTCCTGCGAGAAACAGGCGGCGAGCGCACAGGCGACCTCGTCGAGCTCGCCGTCGGAAAGCAGCGTGCGCACGTCGAACAGCAGCGCTTCCTGCTTGATGCGCGCGATGACGGGCACGGGGTTGCGCTTGACGAGGAACTCCTCGCATGCCTGCGCGGTCGCATGCGCGGGGGCGACGCGCACGGCGAACGTGTCGATGTCGTGCATGGGCAGCGCCCCGCCGCCCGCCCGGCTGATCTCGGGAACCACGTCGACGGCGGCGCAGTCGGGGGGGATCGCCGCTTCGATGCGGCGCGCAAGCTCGCGGGCGCGTTCGCGAACCTCGTCGGCGGAAGAGGCGAGCAGGCGCAGGGTGGGTATCTTCTCGCGGGCGCGCGCGGGATCGAGATAGAGGCGCAGCGTCGCCTCGAGGGCGGCGATCGTCATCTTGTCGAGGCGCAGCGCGCGGGCGAGCGGGTTGGCCTTTAGGCGGCTGATCAGCTCTTTCGAACCGACGACGATGCCCGCCTGCGGGCCGCCGAGCAGCTTGTCCCCGGAAAACGACACGAGGTCGCAGCCGGCCGCGAGCGCCTCGCCCGCCGTCGGCTCGGCGTGCTCGCCGAGGACCTCGGCGCCGAGGAGCGCCCCCGATCCGAGGTCCTCGTAGACGAGCACCCGCCCGCCTGCCGCGCCGCCGCCTGCGCCGCGCCGGCGGTCCGCCTCGGCCGTGTCGGCGATGCGCCGCAGCGTGCGCGCGTCGACCGACTCCGTGAAGCCGAGCAGCTGGTAGTTCGAGGTGTGCACTTTCAGCAGCATCGCCGTGTCGTCGGTGACGGCGCGCTCGTAGTCGAACGGATGCGTCTTGTTCGTCGTGCCGACCTCCACCATGCGCGCGCCGGACAGCTCCATGATGTCGGGGATGCGGAACGACCCGCCGATCTCCACGAGCTCCCCGCGCGAGACGATCGCCTCGTGCCCGGCGGCGAACTCCGAGAGCACGAGCATCACGGCGGCGGCGTTGTTGTTGACGGCGATGGCGGCCTCGGCTCCGGTGAGCGCGCAGACGAGGCGCTCGCAGTGCGCGTGACGGCTGCCGCGCTGCATGCGCTCGACGTCGTATTCGAGCGTCGAATAGCCGCGCGCCGCCTCCACGACGGCGGCAACGGCTTCGTCGGCGAGCGCGCTGCGGCCGAGGTTCGTGTGGATGACCACGCCCGATGCGTTGACGACGCGCCGCAGCGAAGGGTCGAGCAGCGCCCGGGCGCGGTGGGCGGCGCGGGCGGGCACGTCTGTGGGCACGTCGGAGGCGCCTCCCGAGTCGAGCACGGCGCGGCGTATCTCGTCGAGCGCGTCGCGCGCGGCGTCGGCGACCAGCGGGCGGGGGAGCCTGTCCGCGAGCGCCTTGACGTCGGGGGACTCGAGGACCTCTTCGACGGAGGGCAGGGTGCGCAAGCGCGCGTTAAGGGCGTTCGGAGCCATAGGGAGCCTTTCGTCTGCGCGCGGTGGCGCGCCGCCGCTGCGGGGTGTTCAGTCGGCTAGTATACAGCAGCAATTGACAGGCTCCGTCGTCCGAGGAGGCGCCCGTGAGGATTCTCAGCGTCAGCGCGCAGAAGCCCGACAGTACGGGCAGCGGGGTCTTTCTCGCCCAGACGGCGCGCTGCATGGCGGGGGCGGGCCACGAGGTCGCCGTCGTGTGCGGCGCGGCGCCCGAGGACGACCCTGCCGCATCGCTTCCCGCCGGAGCGCTCGTGCGCCCCGTGCGCTTCGAGACCGACGAGCTGCCGTTTCCCGTGTGCGGCATGTCCGACGTGATGCCCTACCGCGCGACGCGCTACCGCGACCTGGCGCCGGCGGCGGCGCGCGCGTTCAAAGCGGCGTTCGAGCGGGCGTTTCGCGAGATCGAGGCAGGATTCGAGCCCGATCTCGTGGTCTGCCACCATCTGTACCTGGCGACTGCGGTCGCCCGGCGCGCGTTCGCGGGGCGCGCCGTGTGCGGCATCAGCCACTCGACCGATTTGCGGCAGTTCTCCCAGCACGGGCTCGAGCGCGCCTTCATCGCGGAGGGGGTGCGCGCGCTCGATCGCGTCTGCGCGCTCCACGGGCCGCAGGCCGACGACATTGCGCGGCTGTTCGGCGTGCCGCGCGGCGAGATCGCCGTCGTAGGCACGGGCTACGACGCGGGCACGTTCAACCGGGACGGACGCCCGCCCCGTCCTGCGGGTCCGGCCCGCCTGCTCTACGCGGGCAAGATCGGCATCAAGAAAGGCGTCGAGAGCCTGCTTGCGGCGACCGACCTGCTCGCCGCGCGCGGCGCCTCGTTCGAGCTGAGCCTGGCGGGCGGGCACAATAACGAGGACGAATATGCGCGCATCGTCAAGCGCGCCGGCCGCTGCGCCGTCGCGCCGCGCTTCCTCGGCCGGCTCGACCCGCCCGCGCTCGCCGATGCCTACCGCGCTGCCGACGTGTTCGTGCTGCCGTCGTTTTTCGAGGGGCTGCCGCTCGTGATCGCCGAGGCGCTCGCGTGCGGCTGCGCGGTCGTGACGGCGGACCTGCCCGGCATTCGCGAGTTCTACGGGGGCTTCGTGTCCGACGCGCCGATCCTCTACGTCGAGCCGCCGCGCATGCGCGACGTCGACGCGCCGTACCCCGAAGACCTTCCCGCCTACGAGCGCCGCCTCGCCGATGCGATCGCCGACGCGCTCGCCGCGCCCGTGCGCCCCTGCGATGCGTCGTCCCTGTCGTGGGAGCGCCTGACCGAGCGCCTGCTCGCCGCCGCGCGGGTCGAGTAGAGCGTTGGCCGACGCGAGCGCCTGCGCGTCGTCGCGGTATGCGCGCCGAAAGACGCTCGGCTTCGTTGCCGTCCTCGACGTCCGTTTCGGCGACGCCGCGCCATTCGGACGACGCCCGTTTCGCCGCCGCCGCGCCATTCGGAGAAGCGCTCCTGCGTGCTACCATTCTGGCTAGGGAAACGGCCGAAACGGGGAAGGGCGGGATCGTCGTGGGCAGAATCCTCGTCATAGACGACGACAGAGAGCTATGCGCCCTGCTGAAAAGGCAGATCCAGGCGGAGCAGATGCAGGCGGACTGCTGTTACTCCGGCAGGGAGGGCCTCGCGGCGCTGTCGGGAGGCGGGTATCAGTTGGTGGTGCTAGACGTCATGATGCCGGGGCTTGGCGGCTTCGAGGTGCTGGAGGAGATTCGGGCGACCAGCTCCGTCCCGGTTCTGATGCTGACGGCGAAGGGCGACAGCGCCAGCAAAGTGCGCGGCCTGCGCTTAGGGGCAGACGACTACCTGGCGAAGCCCTTTGCCATGGACGAGTTTTTGGCCAGGGTATTCTCCCTCGTCCGGCGGTATACCGTGCTGAACGGAGCGGACGCGTCCGGGGGAGTCCTCTCCTACGACGGCTTGAGGATCGACCTGGACGAACGCAGCGTGACCACCGGGCAGGGGACGTTCGAGCTGCCGAACAAGGAGTTCGAGCTTCTTGTGTATTTGGCTCGCCATCAGGGAAGGATCATGACGAAGAAGCAGATCTACGAGGCGGTCTGGCAGCAGGAGTACTGCTACGACGACGCCACTATCATGGTCATGATCAGCAAGCTGCGGAAAAAGGTGGAGCCGGACCCCGCCTCGCCCACGGTGATACAAACCGTGAAGGGGGTCGGCTACCGGTTCAACAAGGAACTCTGAGGCGCATGGGAAACGAAACGGCGATCATCGAGTCTGTCGCGCTCATCGTGGCGGTCTGCGTGGCGTTCGCCCTTGCGCTCCGACTGCGGGGCGTTCGGGCGCGGCTGCGGGAGATGGAAGAGGCCCTCTCGGAAATCCGGGAGGGGAACGGGAACCGGAAACTGCTGGCGAAGCCGGGCGATCCGACCGCGCCCATCGCGTATCAGATCAACCGGATCGTTTCGGGATACGAGGGAAAGCTTGCCGCCACGCGCCGAAACGACGAGGCGAACAGGCAGCTCATGACGAGCCTTTCGCACGATGTGAGGACGCCGCTCACCACGCTGATCGGGTATCTGGACGCCGCCTGCCAAGAGGTCGTGTCCGGGGACGAGCGCGAGGGCTACATCCGCATCGCCGGGAGGAAGGCGCATGACCTGAAAGCGTACATCGACGTCCTGTTCGACTGGTTCAAGCTGAATTCGGACGAGTTTCCCCTCGCCATGGAGCCGGTAGAGACAGCAGAGCTGACCAGGGAGGTCATAAGGGACTGGATCCCCGTTTTGGAGGAAAACGGCCTTGCCTTCGACGTCTCCATACCGGAGACCCCGTGCATGGCGCGGCTGGATGCAGACGCGTACCGGCGCGTCCTCAACAACCTGATCCAGAACGTGGTCGCCCACAGCCGCGCCAGGCGCATCGGCATCTCGTTGGAAGCGGACGGCCGGCAGATCGGCGTCTCCGTATCCGACGACGGGGTGGGGATCTCCGAAAGCGACCTCGCGCACATCTTCGACCGGCTGTACAAATGCGACATGGGTCGCTCGGAGAAGGGAAGCGGCCTGGGGCTTTCCATTGCGAAGCAGATCGTGGAACGGATGGGCGGCTCGATCTCGGCAGAGAGCGTCCCTGAGAAAGAGACTACGTTCACTGTTCGGTTCCCCGCCATGCAGGCGGATCCTTTTTAGGTTCCGGCAAGATCCAGGTTAGGTTCCGGTTAGGTCGGCGTGAGAAGGTAGGGGGGAGGTAAGACATCGGATAAAGGAGGCGCCCGTTGTGAGCGGCTACATGATCGAGACGAGGAACCTGACCAAGTGCTATGACGGCCAGAAAAGCGTTGCCAACCTGAGCATGCATGTAAAGAAGGGGCGGATCTACGGCCTTCTCGGGCGCAACGGAGCCGGGAAGACGACGACGATGAAGATGCTG
>CAZBEP010000052.1:0-9285 GCA_964490925.1 uncultured Eggerthellaceae bacterium
CGCCATGATGGGCATCGGGCTCGCCTCCGGCGAGAACCGCGCGCTCGATGCCGCCCAGCAGGCGACGAACTCGAGCCTGCTCGAGGCATCGATCGCGGGAGCCACGCGCGTGCTCTTCTCGATCGCCGGCGGGCCGAACCTCACCCTGAACGAGGTCGACGAGGCGGCCCGTACCGTCGAGTCGTGTGCCGACGAGAACGCCAACATCATTTACGGCCAGATCATCGACGAGAACATGGGCGACCAAATCCGCATCACCGTCATCGCGACCGGCTTCAAGATGACCCAGGCGAAGCAGTCCTCAATGGACTTTTCGCGCAAGGACCTCTTCGCGTCCACCGACGCGCCCGCTGCCTCTCAGTCGTTCTCGTCGCCGAACTCGCGATTCTCCGACGAGGACTATATCCCGGACTTCCTCAAGCGTCAGCGCTAGGCCGCCCGTTGTGACTGCAGCGGCGCTGCCCATACCGCGACTTGGGGCGCACCCGTCCGGGCGTCTCCCGCTGCTCACCGACGACGCGCTCGCCGCATCCTGCGGCGTGCGCGTCGCGTTCACCGGGCGCGCCGGCGGGACGAGCGCTCCGCCGTTCGACGCGCTCAACCTCGGCGACCACGTCGGTGACGACCCGGCGGCCGTCGCGGCGAACCGCAATGCGCTCCTTGAGGCGGTCGGCGCCGCAGGCGCATACCTGATCGTGCCGCGACAGGTGCACGGCACCGACCTTGCGACCGTCGACGACCCCTCGCCCGCAGCGCTCGATGCCGCCCGCGCCCGCGCCGAGGCGGGGGTCGACGGCGTCGTCGTCTCTGTGCCGCAGGTCGCGGCGCTGCTCTGCTTCGCCGACTGCGTCCCCGTCGTCGTCGTGGCGCCGTCCGGCGCCTTCGCCGTCGCGCACGCGGGATGGCGCGGGGCGCTCGGGCGCGTCGCGTCGAAGGCCGTCCGCGCGCTCGCCGCCGCGCGGCTGCGCGGCGAGGGCGCGGACGGCCCGTCGCCGGAGGAGCTGCGCGCCGTCGCGGCGACATGCAACGCCTATATCGGGCCGTGCATCCGATCAGAGTGCTTCGAGGTGGACCCCGACGTCGCGCGCCGCTTCGCCGACGAGTTCGGCGCGGCCTGCCTGTCCGACGCGACGCACGTCGATCTCGCCTCCGCCGTCGCCTCCGACCTCTCCTCTGCCGGAATCGAGAGGGCGCGCATCGCCGACGCGGGGGTCTGCACGGCCTGCGCGCCGCAGGCGTACTACTCCTATCGGGCGAGCGGAGGAGCGTGCGGGCGCCACGGGGCGCTTGCGGTAAGGCCGCACGGGAAGGAGGGCGAAGGGGCGCATGGGCATCCAGGCTCGCTATGAGTACGTGAGGGAGCGCATTGCCGACGCCGCGCGCGCGTGCGGCCGGGAGCCGGCCTCCGTCAGGATCGTCGCCGTGTCGAAGACGGTCGGCCTCGAGGGCGTCGCCGAGGCGCTCTCGGCCGGCGTGCGCGACTTCGGGGAGAACCGTCCCGACTCCCTCGTGGAGAAGGCCCGGCGGCATCCGGGGGCGACATGGCACTTCGTCGGAAACGTGCAGTCGCGGCGCATTCCCGATATCGTCGCCTACGCCGACCTCGTGCACTCGCTGTACCGCGCGCGCCACGTGCCCGCCTTCGAGAGGGCTGCGGCTGCGGCGGGCAAGGAGCTCGACGTGCTCGTCGAGGTCAACGTGTCGGGCGAGCAGAGCAAGAGCGGCTGCGCCCCCGACGAGGCGGCAGAGGTCGTGCGGGCCGTGGCCGCCTGCCCGCACCTGCGCGCCCGCGGCCTCATGACGATGGCGCCGCAGGGCGACCTCGCTCTTGCGCGGAACTGCTTCGAGGGCCTCGCCCGCCTCGCCGACGGCATACGCGCAAGCCTCGACAGCGCCGACCGCGCCGCGTTCAATGAACTTTCTATGGGCATGAGCGAGGATTGGCGCGAGGCGGTCGCGGCGGGCGCTACCATAGTGCGGATAGGCCGAGCCGTTTTCGACGATGCGTTCGAGCCGCCGGCCGCCGGGCGCGATGCCTAGCGCGGCACGGAACGACCAGGAGGAACCATGGGACGCTCCAAGATCAGGAGGCATTCTGCGGGTGGCATGCTGAGCGGCATCAAGTCCAAGCTCGGGTTCGCCGACGATCCCGATCCGACCGACCGCCGCTACGCCGACGACGGCTACGAAGAAGGCTACGGCGACTACGCAGACGAGGACTACGCCGGAGACGACTACGGCGACTATGCAGACTACGGCGACGGGTACGGATCGTCGCGCTCTCCCTCCGCCTCGCGGCAGCGCGACGCCACGACTCCCCGCCTCGTCTCTATCGACGACGTGCGTGCGCGCGCGCGGGTTCCGGAGAATCTAACGCGCGATCCGCTGCCCGCCCGAATCGGATCCTCCTCCTCGTCGCGCTTCCGAAACGGCCGCGCACGCGCCAACGACGCCGCTTTCGCTTCCTCCGAGGGCGCGTCCTCTGCAGGAGCCGACTCTCTCTCCGACGGCACGGCCTTCGCCGTATCGTCGCGGGCTTCCGGCGAGGCGGCCGCTCGAGACGTCACGACTCCCGACCGCGCCTTCGGGCCGGCTCCCGGCTCTCCTGCCGCCCGCGCCGCCGAGGCCGCCCAGGCCGCCCAGGCTGCAGCCGCCGAGGCCGCCCAGGCGGCAGCGGCTCAAGTCGCCCAAACAGCCCAGGCGGCAGAGCCCTCGCCCGCCCCTTCTGCGGCCTCTGCGCCGCCCGCCTCCTCGAGCCGCTCCTCCTTCGACCCCTACGACGCACTCACCGGCGCCGGCGCGACGGGGCACGCCCCCCGGCGCGGCGTCACGGTGATCCGCCCCGCCGCCTACGGCGACGTCGAGCGCGTCGCGAAGGTCGTGCGCGCCGGCGACGTCGCGGTGCTGTCGCTCAAGGCGACCCCGGCCGACCTCGCCAAGCGCGTGCTCGACTTCTCCTTCGGCGTGGCATGCTTCGCCGAGGCTCGCGTCGACTGCGTCGGCGACAAGACGTTTGCGATCGTGCACGGCGCCGCGCTCGTCGAGGCGGAGATCGCGGCGCTGCGCTCCCAGGGGGTGATCTAGATGGCGGATGCCGCAGGCTCTTGCTTCCTGCGGGCGGTGATCGTCGGCGGCGGGGAGATGGGGGAGGCCGTCCTCGCCGGACTTATCGCCGCCTCGGACGGCCCGGCTGCGTCCCTTTGCCCGGCCGATGTCGTCGTGGCCGAACCGGAGAATGCTCGTCGCGCGCGCCTCGCCGCCGTCTACGGCGTTTCCTGCGTGGCCGACGCATGCAGCATCGACCGTGCAGACCTCGTGATACTTGCCGTGAAGCCGCAGGTCATGCCGGACGTTCTTAAGGAGCTCGCGGCGCGGGCCCCGTTCGCGCGCCCTGCGGGGGCGGCGCTGTTCGTGTCGATCGCCGCAGGCTTCGAGACGCGTTCGATCGAGGAGGCGCTCGGGCGCGGCACGCGCGTCGTCCGCGCGATGCCGAACCTGCCGCTGCGGATCGGAGCGGGCGCCACCGCTGTGGCCGCCGGGGCGAACGCGGGGGAGGCCGACGTCGAGGCGGCGCGGGCCCTGTTCGCCGCTTTCGGCTATGCCTGCGTCGTCGACGAGGCCGACATGGATGCGGTCTGCGCGGTGAGCGGATCGGGGCCGGCGTACGTGGCAGCCATGATCGAGGCGCTTTCCGCTGCCGGGGCGCGGCAGGGGCTCGATGTGGCCCTCGCGCTCGACCTGTCGCTTCAGACCGTCTACGGAACTGCGAAGCTGCTCCTCGAAACCGGGCGCCGCGTCGCGGAGTTCCGCGAGGCCGTCTGCAGCCCGGGCGGCACGACGCTCGCCGCGCTTGAGGTCATGCGCGCCTGCGGGTTCAATGACGCGTTCGACGCGGGCGTTGCGGCCGCCGTCCTCCGATCAAAGGAGCTTGCCGCCTCATGATGCACGTCGCCAACCTCGTCGTCTCGGTCGCAAACGCCTACAGCATGGTGATCTTCGTGTACGTGCTCATGTCGTGGATCCCCGCGCCCCGCGGCCTCATCGCCGACGTCTACCGCGTGCTCGGGCGCATCTGCGACCCGTATCTGAACCTGTTTCGCCGCTTCATTCCCCCGATTGGAGGAATGGTGGACATAAGCCCCATTGTCGCGCTGCTTGTATTACAATTTGCGGTACGTCTGATTGTAGGTATCGTCCTGTAGGCCGCGCTTGTTCGCCGCAAGTGCGCGCAGATGAAGGGAACGTCATGGCCATCACATCGTCTGACATCCACAACCAGAGCTTCTCGATCGACCGTAAGGGCTACAACGTTGACGAGGTCGACGATTTCCTCGAGCGCGTCGCCAACGAGATCGACGGCCTGAACAGCCATGTCGCTGATCTCGAGAAGCGGTTGCGCAGACAGCCCGAGGACTCTCGGTTCGACGGCTTCGACGTGTCGGCGTCCGTCGAGGACAACGAGGACAAGGCCAGGCGCTCGCGCTCCTCGGAGGTCGCAGGCGCGCATGCGGCCGAGCTTGCCGAGAAAGACGAGATGCTCGCGGTTCGCAACGCCCGCATCGCCGACCTCGAGGCGAAGGTGATCGATCTCGAGGCGCAGCTTGCGAACTCGAAGGCCGACGGCAGCGCGATCGCCCAGGCGCTCATCATTGCCCAGCGATCCGCCGACGAGACGGTCGCGAACGCTCAGGGGCGGGCAAGCCAGATCGTCAGGGAGGCCGAGGCCGAGGCCGACCGCATCCTCGACGACGCGGACGATCGCTGCCAGCAGGTGCTCGAGGAGATCAAGGCCCTCGAAGAGGACCGCGAAAAGGTGCGCGACGGCTACCAGACGATGCTCAAGAACTTCATCGGAGACGCGACGCGCAAGCTCGGCGACCTCGGAGATATCCCGCCCTCGCGCGTTCCCGCCGCCGGCCATGCGCGCGTCGATGCGGGGCAGCTTCCCGAACGCTCCCAGTCCTATGCCGCTTCCGATCGCTACACCTCGGCGAACCAGGTGCCCATCCGCCAGGAGACGCTGCTGTCCACCGCGTACGCGACTCCCCAGACCGGCGATGTGGTCGTGGCGACCCCCACGCCGATACCCGCACCGGTCGAGAAGGATCTCTCCGGCTTCGGCGACGCCGACGACTTCGAGCTCGAGGACATCGACTAACGGCCGCTCGGCCTGCCGGCAGACGTTTCGGACCGATGCCTGCGCCCCCGGCTCCCCGCTGGAGCCGGGGGCTTTTTTCTGGCCGCGCGCGTTCCTACGCGCTCTTCTTCGCCTGCTTCGCGTCCGCCCCGTCTGGTCGGACGATGGCGAACCGCAGCTTCGCGCCGCCGCATGCCGGGCATGCCGCCGCCCCGGCGGGAACCTCCGTCCCGCATGCGGCGCACGATATGACGGCGCGATTCGAGAAGATTCCGCACTTGTTGCAGCGGTTGCAGACATAGCAGGTCATGTTGGTCGCTCCCGTTTTCCGCGCGTCCCTGCGCTCCCGTGTCGGAAGGTCGTGTCGGAAGGTCGTTTTGTCGCGTTTGCGCCGAGCGGGCCGATAAGCCGGGTTCTGTCGTCGGACGGCCATGTATCTCGAACGCGCGTCGCCGCGCGTCTCTAGCACGCAACCCGAACGCACGGAAGGGCGGCCGTGTCGCGTTCCTATTCGCGCTTGCTCCAGATGGGGTTTGCCAAGCCGCGCCGTTGCCGGCGCGCTGGTGCGCTCTTGCCGCACCGTTTCAGCTTTTCTCCGCCGTCGCGGCGCGAAGGCGGGGAGTTTTCTTTTCTGCGGCACTTTCCGTCGGGTCGCCCCGCCCAGCTGTTAGCTGGCATCTTGCCCTTAGGAGCCCGGACTTTCCTCACGGGCGCCGACCTGCGTCGCACGCCCGCGCGGCCGTCTGGCCCGCTCGCGCACGATATTGTACACCATGCCCGCCGCGCGGCCATGCGCCCGCACGCCGATTCGCGCCCTCCGGCGCGTCCGGCGCGTCCGAGGGCCTCCGAAGCCTTTCGGCAGGCGCCGCCGCGCTATGGTATCCTTGCGCCGCTTGGGGCTGGGCGGGTCGCTGGGCGGGTCGAGTCGATGCGCCCCGCTGCCCCGAAGCGAAGCGGGGCGAGGGAAGGAGCCTCTCATGACGACGTGCGCGCTCGTGGCCGCCGCCGACGACTTCAACGCCGACCACTTCCGCGCGCTCGACGCGGCGGGCGCCTTCGACTTCGTCATCGCCGTCGACGGCGGCTTCGCCCACCTTGAGGCCATCGGGCGCGCGCCGGACGTCGCGCTGGGCGACTTCGACTCGCTCGGCTATGTCCCGCAATGCCGCCTCGTGGCGCGCTACCCCTCTGAAAAGGACAAAAGCGACCTCGAGCTCGCGTTCGACCGCGCGAAGGCCAGCCGTTTCGAAGAGGTCGTCGTCTACGCGGCGCTTTCCGGCCGCCTCGACCACACGATCGCGAACCTCCAGCTGTTCGCCCGCTTTTCCGAGGCCGGCATGCGCGTGGCCGGCATCGGGCGCGACTTCGCGGTGCGGCTGCTCACCGGCCCGGACGTGCTCGACCTGCCCGCCCGCGACGAGGGGATCGTCTCGGTGTTCGCGGCGACCGATCGGGCGAGCGGCGTCGTCGAGCGCGGGCTGAAATACGGCCTCGACGACGAAACGCTCACGAACCGCACCTCGCGGGGGCTGTCGAACGAGTTCGTCGGCACGGACGCCGTGATCGGCGTCGGGTCGGGCACGCTCTACATTTTCTGTCCGCTGCGCGACCTCGATCCGTCTGCGGGCGCATCCTCCGGGCATCCGCCCGTTCCGGGCGAGGGAGTTTAGGCTATACTGGCACCGCCTCGCGAGCGGCGAGGCCGGGGAGCTTGCATCGCGGTCGCGCGGCGGCCGTACGGCAGGCTGAGAGGGGACGCGCCGTCCCGACCCGTCGAACCTGTCCGGATAATGCCGACGAAGGGATGAGCCATGGCCGCCGCTTCTTCGCGATCGCAGACCGCGCGCGTCGTCGAATCCGTCACCCAGATCGATTTCGCCCGCAAAGGCGTCGTCACGCCGGCCATGCGCGCCGTCGCCGCCAAAGAGCGGCGGGATCCCGAAGAGATCCGCGCCGCTGTAGCTCGCGGGACGATCGCCATTCCCTGCAATGTGCGACACGCCGCGCTCGACCCTGAGGGGGTGGGGGAAGGCCTGCGCACGAAGGTGAACGTCAACCTTGGCATCTCCGGCGACCTCGCCGACGAGGCGGAGGAATGGCGCAAGGTCGACATCGCGCTCGAGCTGGGCGCCGAGGCCATCATGGATCTCTCGAACCACGGCAAGACGAGGGCGTTTCGCCGCGCGCTCGTCGATCGCTCGCCGGCGATGATCGGCACCGTGCCGATGTACGACGCGATCGGGCATCTCGGCCGTGCGCTCACCGACATCACGGCCGACGACTTTCTCGAGGTCGTGCGCGCGCACGCGGAGGACGGGGTCGACTTCGTGACGGTCCACGCCGCCATGAACCGCCGGGTGATCGAGACCTTTCGCTCGACGGGTCGCCTCGCCAATATCGTGAGCCGAGGCGGCTCCCTCCTCTTCGCCTGGATGGAGGGGACGGGAAACGAGAACCCCTTTTACGAGCGGTATGACGACCTTCTCGCCATCCTTCACGAATACGACGTGACGATCAGCCTCGGCGACGCGATGCGCCCCGGGGCGCTCTATGACGCGACCGACGCCGGGCAGATCGCCGAGCTCGTGGAGATCGGGACGCTCGTGAAGCGGGCCTGGGACGCGGGCGTGCAGGTCATGGTCGAAGGGCCGGGGCATATGGCGCTCGACGAAATAGCCGCGAACATGAAGCTCGAGAAGCGCCTCGCCCACAACGCGCCGTTCTACGTGCTCGGCCCGCTCGTGACCGACATCGCGCCGGGCTACGATCACATCACTGCGGCGATCGGCGGCGCGGTCGCCGCAGCTTCCGGAGCCGACTTCCTCTGCTACGTCACGCCGGCCGAGCACCTGCGGCTTCCCGATGCCGACGACGTGCGCGAAGGGCTTGTCGCGACGAAGATCGCGGCTCACGCCGCAGACATCGCCAAGGGCGTCCCCGGCGCGTGCGAGCGGGACGACCGCATGGGCGACGCGCGCCGACGGGTCGATTGGGAGGAGATGTTCTCGCTCGCCATCGATCCGGTGAAACCGCGGCGCGTGTTCGAGAGCGCGCCGCCCTCGACGGAGGGAACCTGCACGATGTGCGGGGAGATGTGCGCCATGCGCACGGTGAACCGAATCATGGACGGGCTCGTCGTCGATCTCGACGGAGACTAAAGGCTACTGCCCCTGAGCGCTGCGGGGTACAAGGATTCTGGGACGAAGGGACGGCGGAAGGGCAATGGAAGCGGTTTTAAGCATCGCCGGATCCGACCCGAGCGGCGGGGCGGGCATCCAGGCCGACATCAAGACGATCGCGGCGCACGACCTGTTCGCGGAGACGGCGATCACGGTGCTGACGGTGCAGAACACGACGGGCGTGCGCGGCATCGGCCCGGTTGAGCCTGTCCTCGTCGCAAACCAGATCGACGTCGTGTTCGACGACATCCGCCCGGCGGCCGTCAAGGTCGGCGTGATCCCGACCGTCGAGCTCATCCGCGTCGTTGCGGAGTCTCTCGTGCGCAACGGGGCCGAGCGCGTCGTGGTCGATCCCGTGATGGTCGCAACGAGCGGCTCCTCGCTTGCGGACGAGCCGACCGGCGCCGCGCTGCGCGAACTGCTGTTTCCGCTCGCGACGGTCGTCACGCCGAACATCCCCGAGGCCGAGGCCCTCTGCGGCTTTTCGATCGTCGACGAGGCCGGCGTCGAGCGCGCCGCCCGCGAGCTTTCGGACGGCATCCCCGGCGCGGTGCTCGTGAAGGGCGGTCACGGCGTCTCTGATGCGAACGACTGCCTGTGCCGCTCGGGCGGCGAGCCGCTTTGGTTTCGGGGCGAGCGCGTCGCCACGGGCAACACGCACGGCACGGGATGCACGCTGTCCTCCGCGATCGCCTGCGGCCTTGCCGTCGGCTGCGAGGTGGAGGAGGCGGTCTTTCGGGCGAAGCGCTATGTGACGGGAGCCCTTTCCACGGGACTCGACCTCGGGCGAGGCTCCGGCCCGCTCGACCATATGTGGGAAAGATTTCAGCGGTGAAGGCTTGACGCGCCCTGGGTCGACCACTAACATACTCATTTGCGCTGTGATCGGTACCGTTTGCGGCGTGCGTCTGCAGGATGGGGTGTCGTCTAATGGCAGGACAGCGGTTTCTGGTGCCGTATGTGAGGGTT
>CAZBEP010000053.1:0-4106 GCA_964490925.1 uncultured Eggerthellaceae bacterium
TGATCGCTCGCGCTGCGACACAACAGAAGAAAATCTTTTCTACTACACTTATAACAGAAAGAATTTTTTCTGAAAGGACTTCCATGGCGGGAAAAACGCCGATACCGGTCGCCCGAACGATGCGCGTCATCGCATCGAACTTCGACCTCGCCCGCCGCCAGCAGCGCATCACCGTCGAGCTTTTGGCCGAGCGCGCGAACCTCTCGGTTCCGACGGTCCGCAGGCTTCTGAACGAAGGCGCCGGCTCGCTCGAGAACTTCCTGCGCGTTGCGCGCGTCCTGGGCTTCCTCCAGGGCGTCGAGGAGGCCACAGACCCCCTTCGCACGCCGATCGGTCGGGCGCGGGCGGAGCAGGACGCTCCGAAGCGGGTGAGGATGATCTGACATGGAATACGACGTGACCGTTCAGATCGACGGGGAGGACGTTTTCGTCGGGCGGCTGTTCCAGAGCGTGCGGCGCGGCAGCGAGACGGCAAGCTTCGGCTACGCCCCGTCCTACTTGGAAGATCCGCGCGCGTTTTCCCTCGCTCCCGACATGCCGTTGTTCCTCGCGAGACGAGCATCCCCGCGTTGCTGAATACGGCCGACGCGGCCTCTCTCGACGCCGGTGCCGACGTGAAGGATCTGCTCGAAGCGGGGTCGAGCCTCGGCGGCGCCCGCCCGAAGGCTTCCGTTCGAGACGAGGCGGGAAACCTGTGCATAGCGAAGTTCCCGAAAGCGGACGAGGGGCTGCTGGAAGACGTCTGCGCGTGGGAGCGCACCGCGTTGCAGCTGATGGAGCGGTGCGGCATGCGCGTTCCCGCCACCAAAGTCGTTCGCGTCGGCGCGCGATCCGTTTTGGTGGCGCGGCGATTCGACCGCAGCTCGAAAGGAAGGGTCCCCTACATCAGCGGCCTGACCGCCGTCCAGGGGGAGGACGGCGGCGCGTACAGCTATCTCGAGCTTGCGGAGTTCATCGAGGCCGAGGGCGCATGCCCCGAAGCCGACCTGCGCGAGCTTTGGCTGCGCGCCCTGTTTTCCTGCGCGGTGGGCAACACCGACAACCATCTGCGGAGCTACGGGTTTGTGCGGTGTCGCGGCGGGTGGCGCCTCTCGCCCGCCTTCGACGTGAACCCGACACCGGGATCTGCGGGGAAATATCTCGCCACCGGCCTGGACTTCGGCGTCCGGGAGGCCGATCCGCGCGTCGCCCTCGGCGTGAGCGAATACTTTAGGTGGAGCCTGGCCGATGCGAAGGATGCGGCGAGATCGATGGCGCGCGTCCTTTCGGAGTGGAGGAGGGTCGCCCGCTCAAACGGCATATCGGAGGCTTCGATGGAGCGCATGGCCGACTGCTTCGAGGCGGGCGTGCGCAATCTGAGGCGGTAGCTGCGAGGTGCGCGCCGCCCTTGTCGGGCGCGCCTTCGTGCGCCTCGGGCGTGCGAGGCCCCAGATCGGCTTCTGCGGCGGAACCCGCAACTCGAGGAGGAGTCTGGCGAGACGAATCGCCGGCGTTCCCCGGACTCATTCTCCGGACTCATCATGCGCGAGCGTAGCGCCGCGCCCGTCCGCTTCCTTCTGCTACGACGAGCCCCGCGCGGATAAGCGAGTTGAGGGAGCGGATCGTCTTGTGCTTCTCGAACCCGCTTGCGGCATCGAGCTCCGCGCGGGCGTAGCGCCGGCCTGCCGACATGGCTCTCATCAGCGTCGCCTCGTCCTCGGTTATGCCTGGTCGGGTGCCGATGACGGGCAGGATGACCGTGACCGAGTCGGGCAACGCCTCAAACCGGGGCTTCTCCGGCTTGTCGGCATAGGACTCCTTGATGCGGAGCACGCCGGTTCCGAATTTCTCGATGAGTCCGAGCCGGAAAAACACCTCTGCCAGAACGGGATTTCCGAGGGCGGACGCACGCCCCGACAGGTACTCGCTTTCGGACAGCCCGGGAGGGAGGCCCCCGGTGAAGCGACCTCCACGCGGTCAAGAAACAGGCAAACGCGCACGCGGGCGTCTACGTCCCATGTCCGATGGACCAAGGCGTTGGCGACGGCCTCGCGAAACGCCCCTTGCGGGACCGCGTCAAAGCGCCCCCTCTCGAACCCGTCGGTCCTCTCGATTCTCAGATGGCGGTTAAACATCTCTATCGCCGCATCGAACTGGGACAGCACCGGCGTCCTCTCGACGGTGGAGCGGTCGATCATTTCGCTGACGGAGGTGCCGAACTTTGCGACGTCTATTCCGGGGTAGGGGTTGCGATCCGCAAGCAGCGACCCTGCGCGCGTGTAGCCTTCGGGCTTGAGAAGGCCGAGCGTCTTGAGGGTGTCGTCGTCTATGCGAGAGACGCCGACGGCCTTTCGGATAGCTTCGGCCAGCGTGTTGAACGCGAGGTTTTGATCGGATGCGGGAAGCCGGTCGAATGTCGTGTTCCCGCCCTCCAACACCAGCCTGTCGAGCTCGACCCGATCCACCTCGACGGTCGATGTCCCGCTTCTTTTGTACGCCCTGCCGCGATACAGGTACGGCTTGCTCAGACCCTCGAATACGTGAAGCCTCACGGTCTTGTGTGCGGAGTCGGATTCGATGGAGAACCTGGGCCTCGGAACTATGCAGTCGTTGATCTTGTTTTCTATGGAGGCGCATTCGCGTTCGGCGTCTTTCAGGCCGATGATCGACCCGTCGTCTGCTACGCCGAACAGGATCGTCCCACTCGAGTAGTTGGCGAATGCGCTCACGGTTTTCAGAAAGGTGCTGCTTGGCTCCGATTCGAACTCGAGCGTCGCGGTTTCTCTCATTCGATCATACTGCTCAACTCGGCCGATTGCCGCATAGGCGGCTCGTAAATGCAACGAAGGCCGTTTCGCTGCATTTACGGGTCATTCCTGTAGCGAATTGCCGGGAGGAAGCAGGTCAGCGTCGCGTCGCGTCGCGCCAGGCGCTCGGCGGGCAGCCGACTTCGCGCTCGAATGCGACGGTGAAGCTCGAATGGCGCTCATAGCCGACGGCGCGGGCGACCTCTCCGACGCTGCGCCGTCCGTCGGAGAGCAGGTCGCAGGCGCGGTCGATGCGGCAGCGCGTGATATAGGCGCCGATGCTCGTCCCCGTTTCGCGCTTGAACGCCGCGCAGAGGCGCGCCCGGCTCGTGAGGAGCTCGCGGGCGAGCGCGTCGAGCGGGATCGGCGCGTCGAGGCGCGCTCCGATGACGGCCTTCGCATTGCGCACGAGGGCGCGCTGCGGCTGCCCGTCGGCCGCCTGTTCGGCACGGGCCTGCTCGTGGGCGCATTCGAGCGCGAGGAGGGCCGCCTGCCTCACGAGGGAGCGAAGCTCTCCGCGCGGCGTTGCGCGGCGCGCGGCGGCCGTGCAGTAGGAGTCGGCGAAGGAAAGCGTCGAGCGCAGGCTCGGTGATAAGGCCCCCGTGAACACCGAACCGGGCCTCTCCGCAAGCTCGCGCAGGTCGCGTCCGTACAGCCCGGCGCTCTCGCCCCATTCGGGCAGCAGCGAGATGCTCGTCGAGTCGTGGACGTCGCCCGCGCGCAGCATGGACGAGGAGAGCGCCCCCTCCTGCCCGAAGGCGACGACGTTGCCGAAGGGGGCGGGCGCGGAGTCTGCCTGTACGGGGCTAAGCTCCAGGCTCGCCTTCGACATGAGGGCGATGCACACGCCCCTGGTCGCCTGTTCGATAAGCCTCATGCCCCGCTTCATGACGACGAGATGCCTCACCACGAGACACGAAGGCCACGGAGAGCAGGCCCAGATGCGCGCCGAACCCCATGGGCCGCGACTCTCGCCCGCCACGCCGTCTCCGACGGCGCGCACCGTCACGCCGAACTGCTCGAGCTGCGGTTCGATCGAGGGCAGAAGCGCGCGGGGAATGGCCCGCTCGAGATCGCTCAAGCCGGAAACCACGTGCCCTCCTCTCTGTCGCCGTTTCGGGTCGCAGCCGCCTCGCGCCGCGCCCGGCGGGCTATGCGCAGGCATCGGCGGCAACGCGCAGGCGCCCGGCGGGCTATGCGCAGGCATCGGCGGCAACGCGCAGGCGCCCGGCGGGCTATGCGCAGGCATCGGCGGCAACGCGCAGGCGCCCGGCGGGCTATGCGCAGGCATCGGCGGCAACGCGCAGGCGCCCGGCGGGC
>CAZBEP010000053.1:4206-6314 GCA_964490925.1 uncultured Eggerthellaceae bacterium
GCGCCCGGCGGGCTATGCGCAGGCATCGGCGGCAACGCGCAGGCGCCCGGCGGGCGTTTTCGAAATCGTCTCATTGTCTGCGGCGGCGGGGCGCCGCCCGACCTCCCATGGTAAGTTATTTGAGGTTAACACGCAAACGCCGCGCGCTTTCGCGCGGCTCCGACAGGAAGGAAGTGGGAAGGAATGGATTCGTCCGAATCGCCGGCGCCCGGCGCGCCGGCGAAGCCTCCTGCGGAAGCGAAGCCGACCGCAGACGCGAACCCGCCCGGCGCGCCGGCGAAGCCGACCGCCCCGCCGCCCAAGGAGCGCGGCGCGATCTCGCAGCTACTCGACTTCGCCGGCCCGCGCAAGGCGCTTGCCTACCTCGGATGCGCGCTGTCGGCGGCCTCGATGCTCGTGAGCTTCGGGCCCTACCTGTGCATCTGGCTCGTGGCGCGCGATCTCATCGCCGTCGCGCCGAACTGGAGCGAGGCGGAAAACCTCGCGCTGTACGGCTGGGCGGCGCTCGGGTTCGCCGTCGTCGGCATCGCGCTGTACTTCGCAGCGCTCATGTGCACGCACTTCGCGGCGTTCCGCTGCGCGTCGAACATGCGCAAGCGCTGCACGGAGCACCTCATGCACGCCTCGCTCGGCTACTTCGACACGCACGCGTCGGGCGCGTTGCGGCGCGTGGTCGACGGCTGCGCGGCCGAAACCGAGACGCTGCTCGCGCACAAGCTGCCCGACACGGCCGGCTCGGTCGCGATGATCGTCGGCATGATCGCGTTGTTCTTCGTGTTCGACTGGCGGCTCGGGCTCGCGTGCCTCGTCTCCGTCGTCGTCTCGATCGCGTGCATGGCCTACATGCTTTCCGGGCGCGGCATGGAGTTCATGACGAAGTACCAGGAATCGCTCGTGCGCATGAACAAGACGGGCACCGAATACGTGCGCGGCATCCCGGTCGTCAAGGTGTTCCAGCAGACGGTCTACTCCTTCAAGGCGTTCCACGACGCCATCGCCGACTTCTCGCGCATGGCGCAGGACTACGCCGTCAAGTGGTGCAAGGTGCCGCAATCGCTGTCGCTTTCGGTCATCAACGGCGTGGTCGTGCTCCTCGTGCCGGCAATCGTCGTGCTCGCCCCCGGCGAGACGGACCTCGCCGCCTTTATCGCCAACGTGGCGTTCTACGCGATCTTTTCCGCCGTCGTCCCCACGGCGATGACGCGCGTGATGTTCATGTCGGAGGCCGTGCAGGTTGCCCAAGACGCGCTCGCCCGCGTGAAGGACGTGCTCGCCGCGCCGACGATCTCGGCGCCCGACGCGCCCCGCACGCCCGCCGACAACTCGATCGCGTTCGAGCACGTGACCTTCACCTACGAAGGGGCCGATGCGCCGGCGCTTTCCGACGTGAGCTTTGCCGTGCCGGCCGGCTCGACGGTGGCGCTCGTGGGGCCTTCCGGCGGGGGCAAGTCGACCACGGCGGCGCTCGTGCCGCGTTTCTGGGACGTCGATGCGGGCAGCGTGCGCGTTGGCGGCGTCGACGTGCGCGACATGGATCCGCACGACCTCATGGAGCGCGTCGCGTTCGTGTTCCAGACGAACCGGCTCTTCCGCCAGACGCTGCTCGAGAACGTGCGGGCGGCCCGCCCCGACGCGTCGCGGGAGGACGCTGAGGCGGCGCTTGCCGCCGCGCAGTGCGACGACATCATTGCCAAGATGCCCGACGGCGCCGACACGATGTACGGAGCCGCGGGCGCGCACCTGTCGGGCGGCGAGGTGCAGCGGCTCATGATCGCCCGCGCAATCTTGAAGGACGCGCCGATCGTCGTGCTCGACGAGGCGACGGCGTTCGCCGACCCGGAAAACGAGGTGCTCATCCAGCGCGCCTTCAAGCGGCTCGCTCGTGGGCGCGACGGGGCGCCGCGAACCGTGCTCATGATCGCGCATCGACTGTCCACCGTGCGCAACGCCGACAAGATCGTCGTGCTCGACGAGGGTCGAGTGGTCGAGCAGGGCGCCCACGACGAGCTCGTGGCGAAAGGCGGCCTCTACGCGCGCATGTGGGCCGACTACGAGCGCGCCGTGTCGTGGAAGATCGTCGGCTCGGGCGGCCCGGGCGGGTCCGGCGG
>CAZBEP010000053.1:6414-9157 GCA_964490925.1 uncultured Eggerthellaceae bacterium
CGGGCGCGCCCGCTGCGGGGAAGGAGGTGGCCTAGATGCTGCGCGAGAAGTACTCCCTGTCCGACGAGGGCGTTCGCAACGTCAAGCTCGGCACCTTCTGGACGGCGCTCACCAACCTCGTCGTGTTCGCCGGCATCGGCCTGCTCTATACCGTGATGGAGCGGCTCGTCGCGCACTGGATCGAAGGCGCGCCGCTGCCCGATCTGCTCGGCCCGGTCGAGCTCGGCGCGGTTTCCTGCCCCGTGCCGCTTATCGCGCTGATCGTCGCGTACTTCGTCGTGCTGTTTGTCTGCGAGCTCTTCCAGTACCACTATCAGTACGGCGTGATCTACGAGGAGAGCGGCCGGCAGCGCATCGGGCTTGCCGAGCGGCTGCGCAAGCTCCCGCTGTCGTTCTTCGGCCGGCGCGACGTGGCCGATCTCACCGAGACGATGATGACCGACGTCAAGACGATCGAGCACGCCTATTCCCACGTGCTGCCCGAGCTCTACGGCGCCTACGTCACGCTCGGCATCGCGGCGGCGGGGCTGCTCGTCTTTGACTGGCGGCTCGCGATCGCAGCGTTGTGGTCGGCACCGGTCGCGCTCGGGCTGTTGTTCGCGACGCGCTCGGCGCTGCTGCCGATGCAGCGGCGGGTGCGGCAGAAAAAGCTTGCGGTGTCCGAGGACATCCAGGAGGCGCTCGAGTGCGTGCGCGAGGTGCGCGCGACCAACCAGGAGGAGCGCTACCTCGACGGCATCCGCGCCGACATCGACGCCGAAGAGCGCCAAACGCAGAAAAGCGAGCTGGTCACCGGCGTCCTCGTGAACGGCGCGCAGATCGTGCTGCGGCTCGGCATCGCGTGCACGATCCTCGCGGGCTCGCTGCTCATCGCGTCGGGCGAGACGACGTTTATGGCGCTGTTCTGCTTCCTGCTCGTCGTGTCGCGCATCTACGCGCCGTTCGATCAGGCGCTCATGCTCATTGCCGAGCTCTTCGCCGCGCAGACGGCCTCCGCCCGCATGAAGGAGTTCTACGAGCAGCCCGTGGCGGAAGGCTCGCCCGCGTTCGCGCCGCGCGGCCACGACGTCGCCTTCGAGGACGTGTCCTTCGCCTACGAGGAAGGGCGCGACGAGGTGCTTTCGCACGTGAGCTTCACGGCGCGCGAAGGCGAGGTTACGGCGCTCATCGGGCCTTCCGGCTCGGGCAAGTCGACCTGCGCGCGGCTCGCGTGCCGCTTCTGGGATCCGACGTCGGGGCGCGTGCTCGTCGGCGGCGTGGACGCGGCGACGGTGGACCCCGAGGCGCTGCTTTCGGACTTCGCGGTGGTGTTCCAGGACGTGCTGCTGTTCGACGACACGGTGATGGGCAACATCCGCCTCGGCCGGCGCGGCGCGACCGACGAGGAAGTGCTCGCCGCAGCCCGCGCCGCCAACTGCGACGAGTTCGTAGGCCGCATGCCGGAGGGCTACGCCACGATGATCGGCGAGAACGGCAGCCAGCTTTCCGGCGGCGAGCGCCAGCGCATCTCGATCGCCCGGGCGCTGCTCAAAGACGCGCCGGTGGTCGTGCTCGACGAGGCGACGGCGTCGCTCGACGTGGAGAACGAGACGCAGGTGCAAGAGGCGCTTTCCCGCCTGCTTTCCGGCAAGACCGTCATCGTGATCGCACACCGCATGCGCACGGTTGAGCAGGCCGACAGGATCGTCGTGCTCGACGGGGGGCGCGTGGTCGAGCAGGGACGCCCCGCCGAGCTGCTGGCCGCAGACGGCCTGTTCGCCCGCATGGTGCGCCTGCAGAAGGAGTCCGCCGACTGGACGCTGTAAGGCGGGTTGCGGCGGGGTGGCGGGGCACGCCGGCGCCTGAAGCTGCCAGGCCGCCGGGGCGCCCCTCTCGTTGTAGCGGGGCGCCCCCTCGGTTGCAGCGGCGCGCCCTATGATCTTGGCGACAGAGCCTCCGTTGCGACGGGGTGGCGGGACGTCACTTTCCGTTGCTTGCGGCAACGGCCCGACGGCGGGGATAATGGCCGAGTCAAGGCATCCTGTCTGCGGGGCGGAAAGGCGGTCTCCATGCTGAGCGAGAACATCAAAAACATCAGGGAGTCGAAGGGGCTGTCCCAGGAGGAGCTTGCCATCAAGCTGAACGTGGTGCGGCAAACCGTCTCCAAGTGGGAGCGGGGGCTGTCGGTTCCTGACTCCGAAATGCTGGTCGTTCTGTCCGAGGAACTCGAGACGCCGGTGAGCACCCTGCTCGGGGAGACCGTTGCGGATACGCGGGAGTACGACGTAAAGCAGATCGCCGAGAAGCTGGAAGTCGTCAACCTGCAGCTCGCGCGCAGAAGCGCGGCGTGGCGCAAGGCGTTGCGCTGCGCCTCTGCGGGGCTTGGCGTCGCGACGATACTGGTGCTCGTATGTCTGGCCGCGCTGGGCAGTCCGTATCTGACGTGGGACTACGGAGACCCCGAGACGGCCGTTGCGGGCACCATATACCATGCATTCGAGTTCGTATTCGTCAGGGCGGTGCCGATTTTGCTCGCGGCGTCGATCGCCGGCTTCTTCCTTGCGCGGCAGAGGCAGTGAGGGGAGCGCCGACCAGCCGCGTTCGTTCGTTTTTGCACCGGGTCGCGACCGATGCGGACTGCGCGAAACGCGTTCGCGAGCGCTTGACGCGCCCTCGGAGCCTCCGGCGCGATGTTCGGGCGCGGGAGACGGTTGCGAGAGACGACCCGCACGCGCGGCCTGCGCGCGGCGGGCGGGGGAGGCGG
>CAZBEP010000054.1:0-9143 GCA_964490925.1 uncultured Eggerthellaceae bacterium
TCGTGCTCGCTGATACTCGTTGAGGGGTCAACGATGCGGATGCCCCACTTGGAAACCTGCTCGCCCGTATCGGGGCGGGCGGCCACCTCCCAGAACTCGACCCGATTCATGGACCACCCCTTGTTGTACGGGCTGCTGTAGTGGTCGACGGCTCCTTTTCCGACTCCATCCTTCGACCAGTAGACCATCACATCCATGTTGACCTCCCTATCTCACCCAATCCCAATCATCATCCCGTGACGCCGCTCGTGATGCCCCGAGCGCCCTCGCGCCTCCCGCCAGCTCTCCGAGCATCGAGCCGAGCGAGTAGTCGTTCGCGTCCGTCGTCCCCCTCCTCGCTCGCTCGTCCTCCCTGCCCTCGCGCTGCGTCACCTTACGAATCGCCTTGCGCTCCTCGGCCCCTGCGCCCAGCGCGGCATCCGCCTCCTTGGCCGCTTTCGCTTCGTCCGGCGATTTCGACGCATTCCCCCGCGCCTCCTCGGGTGACCTGAATGACTTGAGCACCCTGTCAAGCGCGGCGGCGAGCTCCTTGACGCCCCGCGCCTCCTCGCTTTGAAGCAACTGGTGGGCTTCCCACCTCCGCGCGCTCTCCACCAAGGTGACCCTCGTCCCCCCGCCGAAGGCGAGCTCCGGGCTATTCCAGCTGCGGGCGAGGGAGACGCGAGCGCGGGAGATGCCGTCGGTCGCGCGGAGGCTGATGGCGAGCTTGCGCATGGCGTCCAGAAGCGTCGCCTTGGCACGCTCGATGCGCTCGTTGACGGCAGCCCTCTCGACGTTCTCCGAGCGTACCCCGGTAGCGGGGACGTATGTCGTCCCGCGCGCGCGGGCTACCTTTTTGGCCCTCTCCTCCATCGCGCGGACCTTTGACCCCTCGTGGAGCTGTGCCACACGGTCGACGCCCTGACGCTCGTAGCTGCGGTGGTCGACCCGCGAGCTCATGCCCGCGCGCTCAAGTGCCTCGTTGGTGCGACGCGCCACGGCCTCCCGCCACTCCTCAGCGCGCGCCTGCTCGTTCCACCCGTTGTTGAGGTAGCGCGTCCTCTGGACCGGCGTCTTCCCGTGGCGCTTGAATGCCGAATGCACCTCGTAGGTCGCCTCGGTCACGGTGAGCTGCCGCCACTCGTTGCCCCTGCGATATTTGAATACCTTCTCGTAGCCCCGCTCCTTGAGTTCTTTGAACTCCGCCGCGCTCACCTCTTTTGTCGCGGCCCCGACGACCTTCTCGCGCTCCCTTTCTATGAACCCGTCTCCCCAGACCTCCGCACCGAGCGGTCTGCGCACGGTGTAGACGTTCTCGCTCTTGGGCATGAAGCCGCCAGCGTCGCATCGCCGCAGCGGCTCGAGCATGTGCAGATGGGTGTTCGTGCCGTTCTTGTTGCGGTGGATGCAGGCGTCAACGACATGGCCGTCCGCTACGCGGTCGGCGACAATTCTCTTGGCGAGAGCGATTTGCTCATCCTCGGGGAGCTCGTCGGGGAGCGCGCACTCGATGCGACGGGCGAGCTGTGCGTCGGACTTCCTCTCGATGCGCTCGACCTCGTTCCAGAGAGCCAGGCGGTCGGACCAACGGGCCGGCGCGCGGTCTGGGAGCGCCACTCCGAGGTCGGCGACAAGCTCCTCGTGCTGGTGCGCGTGCCTGTAGTCGTGGGTGACGCCGTCCCGCTCGGAGACCATCTTCGAACGGGAGAGATAGGCGGACCCGGCGACGGCTGACTCGCCGCGGCTGCGGGAGACGACGGATATGTTGAGGTGGTATATCGCCACGCCCGACCCTCCAATCCGTGCCGCCACGGAGACGACTTCCCGAGCTGCCGCCAGCGAGTATGACCGGACGTCAAGCAGCCAGCCGCATCGCTGCATCGCTGCGTCCGGACGGCAAGCCGTTGAAGACGGCGCGCAGCGAACAGGCGAAGGCGCGGTTTGCGGAGCAGCCCCCCGCAAGGGCGCACGTCACCATGAAAGGGTGACATATAAGTGCGCTTTGCTCCTTCGGGCAAAGATATCCTACCCAAGAATCAGCCGCCTGATTCAGTGCCGCCACGGTTGGGTAGGATGGTTGCGAGACATGACCACCTTGTCAGTTATCGGAGATGATTGCCTATGTCTAAGGCGGACGAACTGAGAGCGTTGCAAGAGCGGAAGAGACAGCTCGACGCGCGAATTCGTGACATGCAGAACGCGCTTAGGCGCGAGGAACGCAAGGCGAGGAACCATGCCCTCATGGTCGCCGGTGGCCTCGTAATGAGCCACGCGCCGAACGGCGATTGGAGGCAGTTGGATTGGGACGCGCTCGCCGCTTGGCTTGACCTCTACGGGCACAAGATTTCTGAGTGCAAGGCGGACGAGCTGCCGACCGCTGAGGCTGCGGCCCGACTGCGCGATTGGGAGCGCAGGAAGCGCGACGGTGGGGCTAGAGGCAAGGACGCTGGCGTTGACGATGCCGAGAGTATGGACGGAGAGTCCGTGAGCGTCAGCGGCGATATACTCGTCAAGTAGAGAAAGGTTGAGCCGACGGGAGTGCCATCCCATCGGCTCAACATCAACCGAGGTTGCGGCTCGGCGATGCGGGTACCAGTTTACCAGCAGACCCAAAACGCGACCTCCCAACAAGGGAGGTTTTAGATGGCATCGAGAAAAGAAGAAAGCGGCCCCGAGCGCATCGCTGGGCACAAGGTGTCGGTGAATCGTGACGAGGATTTGTTCACGGGCATAACCATCGACGAGGAAAAGCTCATCAGGCTCGTCGCCAACGCGCTGTTCGGCCTAAGCAAGGAAGACAGGGACGCTTCCAGCGGGTACACTCCCACAGCCGCTTCCGAGGAACGGTCAGCGGCGGAGCCGGTTGGCCAAGGTGCCGCTGGCATCGCTGTCCGTCAGGACACCAACAATCCGCAGACGCATTATCAGGGGATTAGCAAGGTAAGCAACAGGATTACCGAGCCGGTGCTTATGAGCGGCGCGACCGCCGAGGTTGGCGTGGGAGGGAAGAACGAGCGGGACATCACCACGTCCCTCATCCTGAGCTACGACAGCGAGGACGTCAGGCTGTCGAAGCCCCTCACGCCCCTCGACCGGGAGGTTCACAACGCGGTGGCGACGCTCTGGGCGGCTGGGAATCGCACTATCACGCCGCTACAGGTCTATCGGACCATGACCGGGAAGAGCGGGAAGCCTCGGCCGGGAGCCCTCGCCGACATTGTTGAGAGCATTGATAAGCAGCGACGAACGTTCGTGAAGCTCTATTTCGGGGAGGAAATGCGCGGGAGGTCCGTCACCTTCGAGGGCGAAGAGTTCACTCCCAAGGAGTGTCGTATCGAGACTTACATGCTCGATGCTGACAAAGTGACCGTCGTTGCCACAAACGGCAGGGAGCTTGACGGCTACTCCATCAACCGAGCTCCCGTCCTCTACCAACACGACTCCATGACCAAACAGGTAGTGAGCTATCCACAGCGCCTTCTTGAGGCAACCTCGTCAGTGGCGTCGATGACCGGCCGCAACGTCCTCATCCGTTCCTACCTCATCAAGAGAATTGAGATGATGAGGCCGGGGAGGTCGATGAAGTCGCACCACGTCCAGTACGACACCATTCTCAGCGAAATCGGACTTGGCAGCGCGACTCGCACAGAACGCAGCCGCGTCGTCCAAACCGTCAAGAGGCTGCTTGACGCCTTCACTGCTGCAGGGTTCATCGCCGGATGGTCCGAGTACAGGGACACCGGAAGCTCGCACAGGCTCCTCGGCGTCTGCATCGACCTCGCAGACGGCAAAAAGTAAGGCGACATCTGTGTACGCGGAGGGCGACATCTGTGTACGCGGAGGGCGACATCTGTGTACGCGGCTTTGTCACGAAATCGTTCATTCCCGCAGGTAGACCGGTATATTTTCCGACGTCGGAAAATCCGGGATGTTCTATGGAAGTAGAACGAATGGGCAGGGGCTTGGCCCTTTACAGGCCAGCCCCCGCCGAGTAAGACCAAGGAAGAGGCGAGCCCGTCGACGATTGCGGCGACGACGGGCTCCACAGGCCAACGAGAAAAAGGAGCGATGGCCATGAACGACACCGTATCACGCTTCGACAGAGTCAAGGGCACCGTCTCCCTCAAAGCGTATGCCGAGGAGCATCTGGAGCACGTGCGCGGCGGGCTCGTGTGCCCCAACTGCGGGAGCGGAACGGGCCCGAACCACACTCCCGCCTTCACCATCAGCCCGCCAGACGGCGCGAGGTGGCATTGCTACTCCTGCGACAGGGGCGGCGACGTGTTCGACCTCGCCGGAGTGGTCAACCAGACCGATGACCGGCATGAGCAGCTGCGGGCGGTCTGCGAGTGGGCCGGCATCGAGACTGACGAGAAGCCGTCGTCTCAGGCCCGTCCTCGCACCGCTGTGTTACGGAAGCAGCCTGCGGGGGCCGGGAATCCGGAACCGGACGGCAAGGAGGCGGAGCGGGCCTACATCGCGGCGTGCCAAGCCCGCATCCACGAGCCCGCAGCTGTGGCCTACCTCCGCTCTCGCGGCATCTCGGAGGAGGAGGCGGCGGCGCTGGGGTTGGGTTACGACCCGGCCCACAAGAAGGCGTGGCAGCACGCCGACGGGCGCTGGCACAAGGGCGGCCGCATCGTCATTCCGTGGAAGGGCAGCGACTTCTATCACATCGACCGCGCGATGGATGACGAGGCGAAGGGCGCCAAGTATTGCAAGCCGCCGACCGACGTAATCGGCGCGCAGCCGCTCTACAACCCCGAGGCCCTTAAGGGTGACGCCTTCTTCGTGGTCGAGGGCGCTCTGGACGCCATCGCCGTGCAGCTATGTGGCTTCGACGCCGTGGCGCTGGGTGGCACCGCGTCGCGCAGTGCGGTCGAGGCCATGGCAGCCCGGAAGCCGCAGGGCGTCGCCATCGTCATGCTTGACGGCGACGCCGCAGGGAGCAAGGCCGCGACGAGCTTGGCTGCCATGTTCGGCTCGTCCGGCATAGCCAGCACGACTGAGACCGTTCCCTGCGCAAAGGATGCGGCGGAGCTCCTACAACGTGACCGCGACGGTCTGAGGTCGTTCCTCCGACAGGCCCATGAAAGGGCCGTCGCGGAGGCTGAGAGGCTGCGGGAGGAAGCATACAGCGTCTCCATGCGGTCGCTCAGAGCTCTCGACCCTCTCGACGTGGTCGCGGGCATCTACGCGCTTGATGATGCGAAGGACCCCGTCCCCACGGGGTTCAGGCAGCTCGACGGGATTCTCAACGGCGGGCTCCAGCCGGGTGCCCTGCACGTGCTCGGGTCGCTCTCCAGCTTCGGCAAGACCACGTTCGCGGTCCAGATGACAGACAACGTCGCCCAGTCCGGGGCGACCGCGCTCTTCGTGACCATCGAGCAGAGTGCCCGCGAGATTGCGGCGAAGAGCCTGAGCCGCATCATGAGCGAGTGCGGGCAGGACTACAGCTCAGCGGACGTACTCAGCAAGAGCAGGCGCGCGAGATGGGGCGAGGCCGAGTTTTCACGACTCGGTGCTGCTTGTGAGGCGTACTCGACCTCCATCGCTCCGAATCTGCTCATCTACGAGGGGACGAGACAACCGTCCGTGGCCGACGTGAGAACCGTGGCCGAGCGCATGGCCGACCATGACGGTCGGCCACCCGTGGTGGTCATCGACTACTTGCAGCTCATGGCACCGGTCAGTGAGCGTGACAGCGACAAGCAGACCGTTGACAAGAACGTCATGGCGCTGCGCCAGATGGCGCGCGACCTCATGACGCCGGTGTTCGTCATATCCTCGCTCAACCGTTCAAGCTACTCCGAAGGCGTGACCATGGACGCCTTCAAAGAGTCCGGAGCCATCGAGTACGGCTCCGACGTCCTGCTTGGCCTGCAAGCTGCGGGGATGCGCCAGCACATGAGCGGCGTCAAGGACACGCGGACGAAGCGCGAGGCGGACAACTTCATCCGCGAGGTCAAGGCGAGCGACGACCGCGCCTGCGAGCTGGTCGTCCTGAAGAACCGCTCGGGAAGGACGCCGCAGGATGGGATACCACTCACCTTCAAGGCTGCTGCGAGCCGGTTCGTGGAAGCCGAAGGAACATCCGGGAATCGGGGTTTGGGTAAGGCTCTGGTTCGTTTCTAGAGTCTGTCGCTGTCTGATGATGTTTCCGCAGGTAGACGGCTCGTTCTAAGCCGATTTGCGGGCTTGGGGTGCGGTCTGGGCACCTCGGGTACGGATGAGCTCGCAAAAGGGCGCAGGGACGACTACAGCAAGCCGTCTACCTGCGCCCTTTCTTTAGAGGCTGAGGATGGTCAGGAGGTCGTGCCCCCAGCGGGAGGCAGTCCGCGCCCGAGCAGCCTGTCGAGCCATGACCGGCGAGAGAGCCGGTCGATGGTTTCGCGCGCCGCCGATAGCTCGGCCATGAGGGAGCGAATCTGCTCGTTCTTCGCGTCAAGCTCGCGAGCGAGCGCCTGGGATTGCTCCTGAGAGGCGCTGAGAGCCGTTTTAAGCGCCTCGACGGCCACAATGGCTGCCTCAGCCCCTACGTCCTGCTTCGTGGCCTTCTCGGCGCGCTCGCGCTCGCGCGCGGCGTCCTTGAGCGCGTCCGAGACCGCCGATGCCGCATAGTCGTCCACCTCGAAGGCGCGCCCGGACTTGGAGACGTGCCCCTCCCACAGGCCCAGCTCCTTGAGGCGCGCCGTGACGGTCTGCTTGGTGGTCCCACACGTCTCGGCTATCTCCCTGATTGTCGGCATCGCGACCGGTCCCCTACTTGACATAAGGCTAATTATCAAGTAGCGATTATAGCCGATTACCTGCGAAAATGCCATATTATCAGTAATTTATCGCTAAATTACCGATAAATTTAGCGGTATTTATCGGTAATTTAGTCTTTTACGACATCCGTGGCAGATGAGCGATTGTCCTAGGAAAAGCGTCCGTATGGGATAATTTCGGAACCGATTGACGATTGGTGGTATGCGCAATGGACTCACAAGGCAACCTCACCGCCGTAGAGCTATTCGCCGGGGCTGGCGGGCTTCTGCTAGGAACATCCCTAGCGGGATTCAAGCACCTTGCGGCTGTCGAGTGGGAGAGCAATTGCTGCAACACGCTGCGGGTTAATCAGGAAAAGGGATACCCGCTCATCGACGGGGACATGCGCATCATCGAGGGAGACGTCCGTAACGTCGATTGGTCTTTCCTACCAACGGGCATCGACCTCCTCGCTGGGGGGCCGCCCTGTCAGCCTTTTTCGCTCGGTGGGCTCGCGCGCGCCGAGTCAGACGAGCGGGATATGTTTCCTGCCTATACACGAGTGCTCGCTGAGCTTAAACCACGTGCATTCATCTGTGAGAACGTCAAAGGTCTGACGCGCGAGTCGTTTCACCAGTACTACGAGTACATCCTCTTGCGCCTACAGCACCCTTCTCTTGCCATATACGACGGGGAGACGTGGGAACAGCATTTCATCCGCCTATCGCGCTCGCACACGAGCGCGGATAACGAGGCTGTTCGCTATGAAGTCATACCGACTGTTGTGGACGCCGCCGACTATGGCGTCCCGCAGCATCGGCATCGAGTCGTTATCGTTGGCTTCCGCTCGGATGTCGAGGCGTCTTGGGCGTTTCCTCCACGAACTCATGGGAAAGGCCTCTTACCTTGGGTAAGTCTTGCCGACGCCATAGAGAACGTCCCAGCCATGAATAACGAACCACGCGGCGGAGAGGCGCGTGCCTACCCCGGACATACAGGGTCTGAGCTGGACAAGCCGAGCAAAACTATCAAGGCTGGGGTTCACGGAGTGCCCGGAGGGGAGAACATGATTCGATACCCCGACGGCTCGCTGAGATACATGACCGTGAGAGAGGCCGCGCGCGTCCAGACGTTCCCCGATGGATACGAGTTCACCGGAGCATGGAGCGAGGGAATGCGCCAAATCGGTAACGCCGTCCCCGTCGAGCTGGCCCGTATCGTTGCCTCCTCGGTTGCGTGCGCTCTTCGGGAAGACACAGCGAGAAAGCAAATGAACACCATTCTTTCAACCGAGCTAAGTGAGGTGAGCGAGTATGAAGATTCGTTCGTATAATCCGCTTGACTACGCCTCTCTTTCCGAATCCCTTGCGAGAGAGCTCATGAGCTCCGAGCTCATTCCCTTAGCAGATATCGAGGAGTTTTACGGTGATGGCGTGTATGCCCTGTTCTACTGCGGAGATTTCCCGGCATATGACGAGCTTGCCACCGTCAACAGAAGCTCTCCCGGGTCGCTCCCCATCTATATCGGAAAGGCGAGCCCGAGAACGCTTACTGGCAGAGAACTCGACGCAAGCATCGTAGACACGCCGCAAGCTGGCATGAGGCTGTATAGGCGCATAGCAAACGACCATAGGAGGTCAATCGAGGCTACAGTTAACCTAGACGTTTCTGATTTCTATTGCCGAATGCTCGTCCTGAATGCGGTATGGGTTCCGTTGACGGAATCCGCCCTAATCGGAAAGTACTCGCCGATATGGAACTCTATAGTGCCTGGGTTCGGCAATCACCCGCCCGGGGCAGGGCGGGCTGCTGGCAGGATTTCACGGTGGGACATACTGCATCCCGGTCGGGGCCGTGAGACGGATGCTGCACCCACCGCGACATATGGCGAGCTGTGCCAAGAGATTAAGAGTGCAATAGCAGAGCGCGTTCGGCTGCTCGGTCTTTAGCCCTCAGCCGACGGCGGCAAAGAGTTCCCGGCCCTCGCGCCGCTCCGATTGCCCCGTTGGTGCCGGGAGCTCTCCCCAATTATATGGGTAACCGCAGGTAGACGGCTTGCTAAGAGTGCCCGGACATCGGGGCAATCGCCGCAGAACGGCTTAGAACAAGCCATCTACCTGTGGGTTCTCAGGAGCATTCCTGACCGATGAGCGCGTCCAGCCCGTCGGCGATGCGGGCCGTCTCAGAGACCCGCTCGGCCTGCCACCACGGGTACCCGTTGACCTGTATCGCATCGACGTTCTCCTCCAGCCATGCCTCGTATTCATCGAATCCGGACGCCGCTCGCGAGAGGCCGGGAAGCCAGCTCCAAGCCGCTTCGCGCTCCCCGGCCTCATCCCGCGCCCCCTTATCCCTGCTCTCGTGCTCGCTGATACTCGTTGAGGGGTCAACGATGCGGATGCCCCACTTGGAAA
>CAZBEP010000055.1:0-9107 GCA_964490925.1 uncultured Eggerthellaceae bacterium
GTCGTCCGGGTCGCCCTCGCACTTGATGAAGCGACCCGTCTCCTTGTCGGAGTACACGAGCACGCCGCAGCCCTCGTGGCAGCCCGGCGCCGACCACACCGACGTGCGGGTGACGATCATGCCGTCTTCTTCGTATTGCCACTTGCCCGGGTGCTTCCAGCGGGGGTCGACTTCCTGGCGCTTGCCGGCGCCGAAGTTGAACTGGTTCTCCTCCTTTGAATTGCCGATGTCGTCGCGATCTTTGTCCTGGATGGTGGTTTCCACCTGTTCGACGGCGTCTGCCATGGCGTCTCCTCTCTTGCCGTGGAGCCCCAAGGCGTCCCCGAGGCTCCCCCTCTCTCGGGCGGGAAGAGCTAACCACGGCGTGAGGATGACGCTATCGCGCCGAACGTATGCCGTTTTGCGAATCAGTATGATGGTATGAGGTCACGATCTGGTGGTTTAGGTGAAGTATGACGCTGTGGCCTGGGAATTTACGAATCGGCGCGCGCCTTTGCCACCGCCTCGAGGGCATCTGCGTCGAGGGGGTAGTCCTCGATGAAGTCCATGAGCTTCTGCTGGGAGTGGATGTCGAACTTCCGATAGATGCTATAGATGTGGCTTTTGACGGTGTGCGGGGAAATGCAGAGCTTTCCCTGGATGTAGGCGGCGTTTCGCCCCTTGGCGAGGTAGCAGAGGATGTCCGTCTCTCGCGGGGAGAGCCGGTAGCGCTTCGCGGCCTCGGTGCACTTGAGGTCGAATAGCTCCGATTCCGTCACGCCGGGCACGGTGACCGGCGCGGGCGTGCGGGGGAGGGCGGGATTCTCGCCGTGGTTGGCGCTTGCGGGGAAGAAGACCATCACGACGAACACGAGGACGAAAGCCATGGCGAGCTGCAGGGGGGTGAACGCCTCGGCGTGGGTGCCGAAGGCGAGCATGGTCGCGAAGGAGAGGAGCCAGCCGCATGCGAAGCCGCTCGAGCCCATGAACAGCCGGGCGGGCAGCTGCCGAAACACCGGCACCGTCCATCCCGCCGCGCTCTTCTTCACGATGTGCGCGTAGTTCGCGGTCGTGAACGCCGCCCAGGCCGCGATGCACAGGCATGCGCACGCCACCTGACAGGGCAGCGGCACGAAGGGTGTCGCGACGCAGGCGAGGACGACGACGCACAGCGTCACGCGTTGCATGACGGTGATCCCGACGGTGCGGCCCGTCTTGGCGGAGTGGATGGCGACGGCGAGTGCACCGGGGACGGCGAACACGAGCCCGATCCCGAGGAGGCGCTGCCCGGTGTTGAACAGGTAGGCGAACTCGAGGGCGAAGGCGGCGCCGAACGCGATGAGGGACGGCTCGATCTCGCGGGCGAACTCCCACTCGTCGGGGCGTGCCGCAGCGTCGGGGGGGGGGTGCTCGTTGCGGTCTGCTCGGCCGGTGACGAAGCGGAGCAGGCTGACGCTCAGGAGCGCGAGCAGGACGCAGAAGGCCGCCTGGAGCGGGGCGGGGAGGAACAGCGACAGCGCGTAGAGGATGCCGCCGGCCGCGAGCGACCCTCCGACGAAGCGTCCGTAGCTTTGGAGCCGGATGCGGCTGGCGAGGTCGAGCCAGTCGACGAACAGCAGCGCGGTCGCGACCCCGGCCGCGAAGCGCGCCGCCCCGACGGCGGGCAGGGGCAGCTCGAGGCCGGCGGCCGTCGCCGGGGCGATGACGGGCGCGACGACCATGACGAGCGTGCAGGCTCCGAGCACTGCCGGATGAAATGGGTTGAAGCGCGATGCCTGCGTGGCGAACCTGAGCGCCGCATGGCCGACGGCGACGCCGACGAAGGCGAGCAGCTGTACCGCGAAGGCGTCGGAGAACCCCCCGTCTTCGCCGATGCCGGGAGCAAGATAGTACAGCGCTGTAAGCATCCAGGCGAGAAATGCCGAGAACCCGCCGATACCGAGAAGTTCCATCGCACCGGTGCTGTGCGAGGAGGCGTGCGAGCGTTCGGTCATGCAAACCCCCCATTGCTGCATATGACCATTCCCGCTCGAGGTGAGGAATGCCCGCTCGGGCGAGGGCGGGCGCATCGCTGCACACCTTCGCCCGAATTGATTCGTCGTAAGCGGGAACGAATCCAGTATAGCGCATGAGCGCTGCGGTTCGCAACTCGCACCCCCGCAGCAGATGCCAGTGAAAACGCCGTTTTTTGCCATAAAACGACGGGTAGGGCACGGCCTTTCGCCGAACTGCGGCGGCGCGATCCCTCTCAGCCTTCGAGCGCCCTTGCTGTGGAGAGGAGAACAGCAGGTCAAGGGAGGGTGGAGGAAAGCTCGCCCCGCAGCGGGACTGTCGGCGCGCCGCCCGGTTCGCCCGCGCGCTGCCCTACCCGTCGATTCGTGGCGTTTTTCGCGCGGATCCGTGGCGCCTTCCCGTCGCCGGCCTTCGGTGCCCCGTCCCGCGCGACGTCCGCTCGACGGCCGTCCGCCCGATTGGGGCCATCAGGACACGCCGGGGGGCTTGATGCCGAGTTGCCCGACGACGTCTTCGACCGTCGCCATGCCGAGTTCGCGGCATGCCGCGCTCATGCCGGGTGTCGCGCCCGTCGTCGCGTCAACGTCGTCGGCCGTTCCGGCCGGTCGCCGTGCGGGCGGCTCGCCGGTGGGAACGGGTGGCGCCGCGTCGTAGCCGGAGTAGGGCACGGTCGGGTCGACCGGGCACGTGTCGTCGACCATCCAGCGCGTCGCGCCGGACACGGCATCGACGCCGGGTTCTTTCGCCATGGCTGCTCCTCTCTGCCGGTGGGATGAGTCCGGCTCGGCAGGCGAAAGCCCCGCGCGGCTCGGGCACCGGGCGGGGCTTCGGGGCGGGTCGGCTCGGGCGCTAGGCACCCCGCGCGGCTCGGTTGCCGGGCGGGGTGCCTAGGACGCGTCGCGCTCCTTCGGCTGGGACGGCCTGATGAAGAACGACGCAACGAAGCATACGACGGCGACCGGCGCGATGGCGGTCCAGGCCGCCGTCGCGGTGTAGCCGAAGGCATCGATGGCGCTGCCGCAGAACGACACGAACATCTGCCCGAGGTACTGCAGCACCGTGATGACGGACAGCGCGTAGGTGACCGCAGTGGCGCCGCCGCGGCCGACGATCATCGGTGCCATGGGGCGGCAGGTCGCGACGAGGATCGCGTTGCCGAGGATCTGGAAGATCAGGTAGACCGCGAAGAACGCCATGTTGTTCTGGAATCCGAACAGGCCGGCGAGCACGAGCGCGAGGCACCCGAACACGATCATGAGGTATTTACGGTTCCGGTTGATGCGGTCGGAGATGGCTCCGAACAAAGGCGCGATGATTCCGCATGCCGACGCGATCGAGCCGAGCAGCGCCGCCAAGGTCTGGTCCATGCCCATGCCGGTCTCGAAGAAGTCGACGTTGTAGGTGGTGAAGCAGTAGTTCACGTAGTTGAACCCGAGCCACGCGATACCGAGCGCAATGAGCTGGCGAGACTTGAGGAACGGCAGCGCCTCGCGCAGCGAGCTTTTCCTGACGGAGATCTCGACCTCGTCCTCGCGCGGATGGCGGTAGAACACGGCTATGAGGACGAGTGCGATCACGGCGAGCGCGCACACGATCCACCACACGAGGTGCACGCCGCCCACGCCGGCGATGACGGGTCCGGCGTTGTAGACGATGAGCATGCCGACGGGCACCCACGTCGACCAGACGGCCATGGCGGTCGCCCGGGTCTTGCCCGGGAACCAGATGGCGATGACCGACGATGCGGTGACGGCTGCAAGGCCGACTCCGGCACCCGTGACGACGCGGCTCGCGAGAAGCACGTTGAAGTCGGTTCCTGAAACTGCGGCGATCGCGCAGCTTGCGATCAGGAGTACCGATGCGATGATGAGCACGAGCTTGTGCCCGATCTTGTTCGCGAGTGGGCCTGCAGCCACGGCAGCGACGAGCGCGGCGATAGAAAGGTACGACATCAGCAGGCCGAAGTTCGCACGCGCGGCTCCTTCGAGCGCGTACGCCTCGAAAATGTTCATTCTGAGCGGCGGGCAGCTGAACCACTGCATAGGGAGCACGATGCTCAAAAAGAACACGACGGCAAGGATCGTCCACGCGTACTTCGGAGTCGCGATAGACGCCTCCTCGGGTTTACCCATGATTCCCCTCCTCCTGGTTTGGAACGGAGCGCGAGCACGTCTGTGCGCGGTGCTCGGAACGGCTTGCGCGCTTGCTGCGGACGCGTTGGCGCCCTGCGGTTACAGGTTGAAGATCCGAGCGGCGTTCCCGCCCTTCATAAGGGCCTTCTCCTCGCCGGAGACGTCGAGCGCGTCGATGGAGCCGACGGATCGGGCCATCCAGTCGTAGAACACCGGGAAGGTCGAGCCGAGCAGCAGGTGGTCGGCGCCGCATACTTTCACTGCGCACTCGAGCTGGTCTTTGCTCCAACTCATCGGATGCGTCATGTCGAAGTAGATGTTTTCTTGCAGATAGCGCTCATAGGTCTCGCGATCAAGATTGGTTGCCAGGCGGTTCATGGCCTCTTTCTTCTTGATGGACACATGCGGCGCGAGGAGGTCTTTGAGTGCGAACCAGTTGCCGCCGAACATCGTGTGGATGAATCTGAGGTTCGGGAACTCGTCGAACATGCCGGAGTAGATCTCGCGGCCGACGGCGGTCGCCTGTACATGGATGCGGCCGAGTTCGCGGCGAAGCGGCGTGTATTCGGTGAAGTTCGCGAAGGCGTTCTGGCCAGGCGTATGGTGGATGACGCAGGGAACCTTTCGCTCGTTGAGAATCTTCATGTAGGGTTTGAACAGATCGTCGTCAAGGAACTTGTCGCCGTAGCTGCAGGCGAGCTGCACGCCGACCATGCCGAGATCATCGAGGCAGCGTCCGAGTTCGGCGACATCTTCCTTGCGGCCCCACGGCGGGACGACGGCGTTGGCGAGCAGGCGCCCTTCGGACTGGCGGCACATCTCGGCCGCCTGGTCGTTCACGATCTTGCACATTTCAAGCGGTAGCCATTCCTGCCATACCGGCATGCGCAGCATCGCGATGTCGACGCCGACCTCGTCCATGGCGCGCAGTTTCGTTTCGAGGGTGTAGTCGCCCTCGACGTAGTTGAGGATTTCTGCGCCGTCGTCGGTTGCCAGGACGATCTGATCCTTCGTGCCGTCGGGAGTCTTGCTGCGGTACGCCTTCAGACCCATGGTGATCGGCGCGGAATAGAGAAAGCCGTTGAGCACCTCCTCGTTCGTGAACAGATCCGTGGGAAGGAAGTGCATGTTGATATCGATAACCTTCTGTGCGGTTTCAGCCATGTGGTATGTTCCTTTCGATTCGGGACGGCGGCCGCCCGGCGGGGGGAGACCCGCAGGGCGGCCGCGCCGCGTCGCTACTGGTAGATCGGGGTCACTTCGTGCTTGGCCATCTTCGCCATGTTTGCCCCGCAGCGGTTCCTCCAGTCGATGCGACCCTGTTCCCGCTGATAGTCGGTGACCTCGCGGCGGTAGTCGTGCCCCGCGCGGACGTCGACGTTCATCAGCTTTTCAGCGATCTGTCCGCCGAAGTCGTCGGCGAACTGCGGTCGTCTGCTCATCGTGTCCTCCTTCTTTGCGTCTGGTTTCCTGTCGTACCGCCTTGCGCCCGGACGCGCCGGGCGGAAAGCCACTCATGCGTCCTGCCGGCGGATCGCGCCGGCAGGACGGCGCCTCATGCCTCGGAGATCGTCACGATCATCTGTTTGGGCGCCTCGATCTTCTTAGCAAGCTCCTCCACCGGGCCCCAGTCGAGGCACTGGGCCTGGCAGTGCTGGACGCACGTGGGCTGCTTGCCCTTGTTGATGCGCTCCTCGCACAGGTCGCACCATTCGGTGAACTGGGGGATGAAGTCGTACTGGTAGCGCTTTTTCGACTCGTCGATGTGGAGCGGCCCGAGCTTGGTGATCTTGATGCCGAACTCCTTCTCGGTGTAGCCGTGCTCCTGCTGGCAGGCGAGGATGCATGCCTCGCAGCCGGTGCAGTAGTCGACATCGACGAGGATTCCCTGGTAAGCCATGCCTTCCTCCTTAGCGGCCCGCTATTCTGCGGCCTTGTAGATCTTGCACATCATGGCCTTGTAGTTCGAACCGAAGCCCGACACGCCCGCGTCGAAGGGGACGAGGTTGTTGATCTGCGATTCGAACACGCCGAACAGGCCGTCCTTCTCGTTTTCCGTGTTCTCCTCGGCGCGGTCTTTGCGCTCGGGGAACCACCAGCCGTGCTCGCACTGCATGACGCGTGGGTCGTAGCCGTCGTCATAGGTCGCCTTGTACTTGCAGCGCCCGTGCTTGTTCTCGATCCACATCCAGTCGCCCTCTTCGATGCCATGCTTTTTGGCGGTCTTGGGGTGGATATGGCACAGCGGGTCGGGATGGAGCGTGCGGAGCTTCTTGATCTGGCGTTGCTCGGAATGGAAGAAGTGCGGCACGCGCATGCCTGAGGTGACGACGTAGGGGTACTCTTCGAGGTCCTCGGGAGCGCTGTAGGGGCTTTCGACCGGCTCGACGTAGCTTGGCAGCGGGTCGAGGCCCGACCACGAGGTGTGATGGAACACCATCGAGTAGATCTCCGCGCGGCCCGTCTCGGTGCGAAAGCCCGGTTGGCCGTCGGGGCGCAGATCGCCCGTCTCATACTTGCGGTACTTGAACTCGGGGTATTTCCAGGTCGCCTCGCGCAGCTCCTCCCAGGTGAAGCCGCCGTCCTCAAGCGCGTAGTCCCACATCTCCTGGACGTTGTCCCACGGCCAGGCGATGTCGTCGTTCTCGGGCCTGATCGCGTGCGTGAGCTTCTTGCCGAGCTCGAGGAAGATGGTGTTGTCGGGCTTTGAGTCGCCGACCGGCTCGATGGCCTTGTTGATGCAGCTGATGCGGTAGGCGTTGAGACCGCCGAAGCCGTCGCGCTCCTCGTAGGTGGCCGCAGGCAGCACCACGTCGGCGAGCGCCATCATCGTCGGGGTCATGAACAGGTCGGACACGACGATGAAGTCGATCTGCTTGTACCACTCGAGCTGGGTCATGGCTTGGGCGCCCATCGTGGCGAGGAAGTTGTTCGTCGTGATGTAGGCCGCGCGGATCGGGATCTCGCCGCGCTGCCAGGCCTCGATTGTCGCGTTGGACGAGAGATTCTTGAAGCCGACCGCGAACATGGGGTAGCGCTCGATGCCGATGCGCTTCGCCTGTTCCTCGGGGGTCATGAGCTCGTCCCAGCCCCAGGTGCCGACCCAGTTGGGCTGCTCGATGCCCCAGCACGCGTCGGCCATGACGTTGCCGCCGGGCACGTCGAGGTTGCCGGTGATGCACCACAGCGCCGTGATGGCGTGAGCCGCCTGCTGGCCGCCGGTCTGCTGATCGAGCGCGACGCCCCACTGGATAGCTGCAGGCTTCGAGGTCGCGTAGGTGCGAGCCACGCGCACGACGTCCTCTTTGTCGACCCAGGCCTTCTCGCACAGGTCGTCGAGATCCATGTCGGCCACGCGCTCGCACACCGCCTCGAGACCGTAGACCCACTTATCGCAAAAGTCCTGGTCGTAGAGTTTTTCGTCGCAGATGACCTTGAGCATCGCCATCGCGAGGGCGCCGTCGCCGCCGGGGCGCACGCGCAGCCAGTCCTCGCCGGCGCGCGCGGCGATCCAAGTGAGCTGAGGATCGACGACGGCCACCTTCATGCCGCGCTTCATGAGGTCGAGGATCCAGTGGCCGTAGAAGCCGTCGGCGTTGGAGTAGAAAGGCTGGTGTCCCCAGACGATGCAGTACTCGGGCACGACGTAACGCGGGTCGTCGTAGCGCTCGGGGAGGAACTGCGAGCAGTCCATGACGCACGCCCCGCCGAGCATGCAGGCCATCGATGCGATGCGGGGCAGGTAACACGAGTTGCCCGAGAAGTACGGCACGCCCTCGTTCGGCGAGCCCATGCAGGCGTTCAGGCGTGTAACCTGGTGGATGTCGCGACCCGTGCCCTGGCACATCGCAATCTTGTCGACACCGTAGGTCTCGGCGACGCGCTTGAACTCACGCTCGATGATCTCGTAGGCCTCGTCCCAGCTGCACTCGACGAACGTGTCCTTTCCGCGGTCTTTGCGGGCGCGCTTCATCGGGTGGAGGAGGCGGTCCTTATGGTAGACGTAGTCGGGGATGCACAGGCAGCGGCTGCACAAACGCCCCTGGTTGTAGGGGTCTTTCGGGTCGCCCTCGACCTTGATGAGCTTGCCGTCCTTGACGTAGGAGAGGATGCCGCACACGTTGTGGCACCCTGGCGCGCTGCGCGCGGTTCCGCGGATGACGGTCATGCCGTCCTCTTCCCACTTCCAGGGAACCTTCGGAGTCTCCGCGCACGGCGCGGGCGGCACGGTGTCGGTCTTTTTCGGCAGGCGCGACCCGCGCCTGTATTTCTTGCCGTTCGTTTCGCCCCAGTGGTACTCGACGCCGGCGTATTCGGGCGCCTTGGTAGGCGTCGCGTTCGCTGCCTCGGTCATTGAAGCCCTCCTTCGATTCTCTTGCCTCGTTTGTTCTCTCGTCTTGCGACGCCTCGCATGTCGTCCCCGTTTTCCGTCTGCGTGCCGCAAAACTTTTTGGAACGCCCCTTTTGCGCCGCTTCGAATGCGGCAAGCATATGGCGGGGGGGAAAGGCGGCCTTCCTCCGCATATGCTGAGGCAGCCGTTTTCAGCATGTCGGACTGACCGATCTCGGCGGTAATCCCGTCGGTATGATGCATTGACGTGGGAAGATAAAAGCCTGCCTGCAAAACGGCTTGCAGCTGCGCGCGAGCCGGAAGGCAACTGCGCCGAGCCGCGCCGCGTCATGCCGAGCCGCGTCGGGCGCGTTCCGGGTACGTGCCGTGTGCCTTGCGCTCGCGAAGCGGGTTCCGCCTCGCGGGTGGTGCAATCCTCCGGGAAAGGCCACGAGGTGCCGCACCGCGTGAGCGTCGAAGGTGCATCCGTCAAGATCCGCCACGCCGCCGGCATCGATCAGGGAATGATATCCTTCTGAGGATAAGATCCGAGGATAAGGGGCAAAGCGTGCTTCTCCAACAAGTCGATGCCGTCTTATCGCACGTTGCGAACACGGGGCTTGCGCGGTCGGCTTCCTTCGGGTACGATTCGG
>CAZBEP010000056.1:0-3675 GCA_964490925.1 uncultured Eggerthellaceae bacterium
CCCCGCGCGCCCCGCGTCCGTCATCGGACGGAAACGCGGTTGCTTGCGTCTGCTGGTATCATGGACGTTCCCGCGCCCGCGCGGTGCCGCACACGCCCCGAGAGAAAGATGCGCCATGCAGATCACTCCGACCGAGATCGCCGAAACGCTCGCGATGGTGAGCAAGCAGCACCTCGACATCCGCACGATCACGCTCGGACTCAACCTGCGCGGCTGCACGCACGATGACGTCGACGCAGTCGCCCGCAAAGTCTACGACCGCATGACCGCCGCCGCAGAGAAGCTCGTACCGACGGCCGACCAGCTCGAGCGCGAATACGGCATCCCGATCGTCAACAAGCGCATCGCCGTGACGCCGATCGCCGAGGTGAGCGCCGCCGTCACCGCGAACGACCTCACGCCGATCGCCGAGGCGATGGACCGCGCCGGCAAGGAGGTCGGCGTCGATTTCGTCGGCGGATTCTCGGCGCTCGTGCACAAAGGCGCGTCGCGCGCGGACGAGAAGCTTATGAGCTCGATCCCCTCCGCCCTCGCCGCGACCGACCGCGTGTGCTCCTCGGTCAACGTCGGCTCGACGCGCGCCGGCATCAACATGGACGCCGCGCTCACGATGGCGCGCATCATCCGCGAAACCGCCGAGGCGACAGCCGATCGCGAGTGCATCGGCGCAGGCAAGCTCGTCGTGTTCTGCAACGCCGTCGAGGACAACCCCTTCATGGCAGGCGCCTTCCACGGCTCGGGAGAGGCGGACGCCGTCGTGAACGTCGGCGTGTCGGGCCCCGGCGTCGTGCGGGCAGTGCTCGCGGGCATGCCGGACGACGCCGACATGACGACCGTCGCCGAGGCCGTCAAGGCGACCGCGTTCAAGATCACCCGCGCCGGCGAGCTTATGGCGCGCGAGGCGAGCCGCCGGCTCGGCGTGGCGCAGGGCATCCTCGACCTCTCGCTCGCGCCGACGCCGGCCGAAGGGGACTCGGTCGCCGAGATCATCGAGGCCATCGGGGTGGGCACGTGCGGCGGGCCGGGGACGACGGCGGCACTCGCCATGCTCAACGACGCGGTCAAGAAGGGCGGCGTCATGGCGTCGTCGTCGGTCGGAGGACTGTCGGGCGCGTTCATTCCCGTGTCGGAGGACGCCGGCATGATCCGCGCGGCCGAGGCCGGGGCGCTGTCGCTTGAGAAGCTCGAGGCGATGACGTGCGTGTGCTCGGTCGGCCTCGACATGATCGCCGTGCCGGGCGACACCCCCCTCGAGGCGATCTTCGGCATCATCGCAGACGAGTGCGCCATCGGCATGATCAACAACAAGACGACCGCCGTGCGCATCATCCCCGCGATCGGCAAGAGCGTCGGCGACCGGCTCGAGTTCGGCGGCCTGCTCGGCTACGCGCCGGTCATGCCCGTCAACGCCCACGCCGGCACCGTGTTCGCCCATCGCGGCGGACGCATGCCCGCACCGATCAACTCGCTCAAGAACTAGAGAAACGCCGATCGATTCATTCCGCCCGTCTTGGGCGCCTGGCGAAGGAGGCGCAAACAGCACCCCGCCGCCCTCGACGCAGGGAACCGAGCGGCACCCCGAGAACGGCTCCCCGGTGACAGCGACCCCGGCGACGGCAGCCGAACGCCCCCGAGCGACCCCGGGAACGGCGCCCGGACGCTCCCGGTGACGGCGGCCCGGGAACGGCGGCCAGGCGCCCGGCGCGCGCCTTACCGCAGGCGCATGTCGAGACGGTACCCCACGTTGCGCACCGTCGTGATCTCGACGCACCCCATCCCGCTTATCTGCTTGCGCAGCCGGTTGATGTGCACGTCGAGGGCGTGGCTCGTCGGGCTCGCATCGGCGCCCCACGCCGTCGCGAAGAGCTGATCGCGCGTGAAGGCGCGCCCGGGATTCGCGGCGAGCTTGTGGAAGATGAGGAACTCCTTGCGCGTGAGGAACACCGTGCGCCCGTCGCACTCCACCGAAAACGCCGTCGGATCGACGGTCATGCCCCCGATGCGAACCACGGCGTTGTCCGACCCGTGCCGAATTTGCGGCGACGACGGAGAGGCCGCCACCCGGTCGTACGCGTCGTTGCGCACGACGCGCACATCGCACGAAACCCCCAGCTGGGACAGAGCCGCCTTGACCGTCGATGCTTCGTAGGAGTCGCGCTCCGCAACGAGGATGATCGGCATGCTGTCTCCGTCCCTTTCGCCTCGGCCGGCTTCGTTTCCCACGATAGCCCCGCTGCGGCCTCCCGCCTGCCGCGATCGGCTCAGAAACGCACATTGTTCGAATATCGATCACACAATACCTACTATTCTGAATCTTTCCTGCTGAAATGTTTTCAAGACTCAATACTCACTTGAAGAAGCGGTGGAGAAACGACGTGCGTGCCGTGACCCCGCGCTGCGCGTGAGATTCGCGAGAGGAGCCATCGATAGCGTGATGCCTGCCGCAGCGCGCCGCAGCGCGCATCCGAGTCAGAGTCGGACCCTGCGCCCGTGCAGCGGAAAGGGGCGGCGCCGTATGCTGCCGAGCGCGCCGGTGACCCTGCGCGCTCGTCGCGCGGAAGGGGACGCCGCCCCGCAAGAACCCCGAACTCATGCGGCCTTCGGGACACGCCCGGCCGCAATGCCAAAGAAAGCGAGGCACGATGATCGAAGTGAGCCACCTCACGAAACGCTATGGCGGCACCCCCGCGCTGCGCGACGTGTCGTTTTCCGTCGAGGACGGCACGGTCTGCGGACTGCTCGGCCCGAACGGGGCAGGCAAGTCCACGACGATGAACATCATGACAGGGTGCCTCGCCGCAACCTCCGGGGAGGTTCGCTACGACGGACTCGAGATCTACGAAGATCGCGACCTCATCAAGCGCAGGATCGGCTACCTTCCCGAGCAACCTCCGCTCTACCCCGACATGACGCCGTTCGAATACCTCTCGTTCGTTGCCGAGGCGAAGCGGATAGGGTCGTCCGACCGGCCGGCGGCCATCGAGCGCTCCGTCGCGGAATGCGGCGTCGGAAGCGTGCAGCACCGCCTGATTAAAAACTTGTCGAAGGGGTATCGGCAGCGGGTCGGCATCGCGCAGGCGCTGCTGGGCGACCCGCGCGTCGTCATCCTCGACGAGCCGACGGTCGGACTCGACCCGCTCCAAATCGTCGAGATCCGAGCCCTCGTGAAGGCCCTCGGCGAGAACCGCACCGTCATTGTGAGCAGCCACATCCTCTCCGAGATCCGCGCGCTGTGCGACCAGATCGTCATCATCGCCCGCGGAAGGCTCGTGGCCGATGATTCCCCCGACAGGCTCGAACGCTCCCTTGCCGGGCCGCCCGTCACCACCGTGCGCGTGCGCGCCCCCGAAGACGAGGCGCGCGCGGCCGTCGCCGGCATCAGGGGAATCGCGTCCGTAGAGGCCGCCCCGTGCGAGGAGCGCGGAACCTGCGCGCTGCACATCGAGGCGCATCCCGACAAAGACATCCGCGAGCAGGTGTTCTTCGCGCTTGCAGAGGCGAACCTGCCGGTCGTCGAGCTGACGACGAAAAGCGCCTCGCTCGAAGACGTGTTCATCGAGCTCGCCTCTGACGCGATGGGTTCCGACGAAGATCCTGCGAGCGGCGACGACGAGGAAGGGGACGGCGGGGGCGGCGAGATCGACGGGGGCGGCACCGGCAGCGTCGGCGGCACCG